>JAJQHZ010000082.1 GCA_021199475.1 Lachnospiraceae bacterium | reverse complement strand
TGTTTTTAACTTTATAAAAGAGCGACTTAACCAGCCGCTCTTTTTTCATGCCCATAGCTGATGCCTTCTTCCTTCGCCTGATTACGGAGTCTCGCAAGTGTAGATGCACTTTTATTTTTTACAGCCATATTCCAAGTACCTCCCTTACTTTTTTCTGACCCCGAAGTTCATTCGCATATTTCCAAGCCTGGACTCATTTCGCTTTATGTCAGACAGATACCCCTTTACTGCTCCGGAAAACACCTCCGCTTCCATTTTATTACGGTGAAGCAGGCAATCACAAATTGTCCGTTCCCGATCATAAATCTGCAGCTTCGTTCCTTCAATTTCAGCTTCCGTAATACCGATTGCAAAACGCTCTGCCGTAATAAAATGCGGTTTTACAATCGGATAAGAAATATTGAACCGTCTTCGTGAGCTTTTACTGTCAACTGCTATATGCCATGCCGATGGTGTTCTGTCTGTATATCCATAAAAATCCAAAGCACTTTCCATGCATACTACGCCGTCAGGAAACAGCGCAGCAATAATGATCGCTTCAGAATATGCATTCTCGTCCATATACTGATAGTATCCCCGGCGAATCTGTTCTATCTCCCCATCTTCAATTAATTTTTGTATCTTTTGATTATAATAGCCACACTGACGCAGATCCCTCGTTCTTAGAACCCCACCATGGCTCAAAAAAATTTTTTTCAGGTTTTCTTCCATAATATTATCCGCTTTCTCAAACTGCACAAGTTTTCTTGCAATCTTGTGCAGTTTGCAAATTCATTATAATTTGTAAGCACAGCAAAATCAATAGCAAAACGCAAAAATCCCCTGAATCTTTCTTTGCATGGTCAGGATACATCAAAGTATTTTTACAACAACTCATAGGACGAATACGCGTGTCCAATGGTCACATTATGTGTCCATTGGTCTCTAAAAAAGCGGATTGAATTCCGATACAATTTATTTGCGGCCGACAAAAAGGCCCGCTTTGTACTTTGAAAATTCCATATACATTCTTCAGGTACTTTCCTGACAGGGACAGCCCGATCAGCGGCGCGCCGTGACCCAGCCTTCCGGCTGGCAGCGATTCCGTCGGCTGTAATGATCGCTTCGCAAACGGTCCGGCCATGACTCCTGCCAGGGACAATGATACTTCTGCCCAGCCACAGCCCCGGCTCTTTCATGCCGGGAATACGCAATGGAGGCAGCCCGGTGAGACCCACGGGGAGGGCAGATTCCTATGGAGCTGCGCGAACAGCCGCCTGAATGTATTCCTGTAAGCTCTGGGGTGTCGAGGACAAATAAGAGTTCCATCATAAAAAATTGTGAGAGCCGTCAGCACGATGATTCGTGGCCGGCTCTCTTTACATCGGACAGCGATGAATTGGTAATACAGCGGAGGAAAAGAACTGTGATGAAAGCGTCGCCAAATCTCTGCTTTCAATAAACCTCTTTCACCTTTATTCTTACTAACCGTTTTGACTGTTCAAATATTCCACAAGTTCATGCACTGTTGTTACCGGGTTGCTGCTCCGGCTCAATATGATTACATGATCACGGTATAATTGCTCTAACCTTTCCTTTGCCCGTTGGATGGCTACGGGTTGACAGGGTAAAAGCTCCTGGAACACATCCTGATTTTTCGCATACTTTTCCAGTCTTCCTTCATTCCGCAGTAAATGCAAAACCTCATCGGCATCCTTCAAATAGCCATTCTGTTTTGTGAAATGCAGCAGATACCAGTATTCAAAGCATGGATTGGAATAGGCGATATGGTAGCCTTTTTGCTTTGCATATTCCGAAGCATTCCGCAGGGCCGCATCTGAGTTTTCATCACAATCAAAAACGCACCAGATCTGATCTCCATCATTTGGAAAGTAATCCGCATGAGAAATCAACGTCCTTGCATGCTTCACCAAATGTTCTGCTGCAGTATGCTTTGAGGAAATTGGTACTACATCTACAAGGCAGTTTCTGGTTCTGAAGTGTCTGAAATAGTTTGTCTCCGTTTCTTTTCCCTCGCAGATAATATAAATGACCGGCCTGCGTTTACGCCGCCTGGCACGATCCGGGTCATACTCTTTTCTCATTTTTGCCATAACCCGTCTCCTCCGATAAAAGGAATCGCACCAAAACGCCCCTGTAAATAGCCCTTGCGGATATTCTCCCCCTTCCTGGGAGAAAATGTGGACAATGAATATATTTCAGTAGCGCAGGAGCGCTCATTTTTTTCTGCAAACCAGATCTGGTCTCTGCGCAGGAAGCTCAGATCAAGCAGCATGGCATCGTGCGTGGTAAAGAGAAGCTGTGCGCCATTTGTATTGATGCTGTCATCCTGTATCATCTCGATCAGCCGCCTGGTAAGCAGCTGATGCAGACTGTCCTCAATTTCATCCACAACAAGAAGTGAACCATTCTCCAATGCCTGCAGCCAGCCGCCAATGCGGGAAAAAAATCGCTGCGTACCGGCGGATTCCTGTTCCATAAGCAGCTGAAAATAGCTGACGCTGCCATCCTCACCCTCAACCCGGTGGGTCGTTGTAATAACCGGTGCATTGCCGTTTGTTTTTCTGACAGTAACATCTGAGATGCCCAGATCTGCTATTAATAACTCTTTCAGGATACGAGCCTTTTTATCATCTCCACTGACAATGTGTGCAACCGTCTCCGAAGACGCCGGAGCCTGTTCCATAAAAAAAGTCAGCTTCTCAAGAAACCATTTGTAAGCATTCTCTGTCTGCGGCAGATTCCAGTCGTTGGACGAAACCAGATATAGTTTATTCTCCGGGGTGCGATTACTGAGCGTAATCTGTTCGTTGACATTTTCACGGAATTCATACTTCCCGTTTTCCCGGGAGAAAATCAGGGCTTCCCTGCCGTTGGGCCAATGATACAGGTATTCATTATAAACTTTTTCTTCGTCAAAAGAAAAACCATAAGCATACCGAATCCTTCTGTACATGAAAACAATTTCAAATGAAGTCGGCGCTGTCGTATTTCCAAACGGCTCAAAGGGCAGCTTCTGTCCCTTTGATATTTTCGCCGTATCTCCAATAACCATATCCTTCATAGTCATAAAGGCATGCAGAACATTGCTTTTCCCGGCGGCATTGGCTCCATACAGAGCAAGTGCCGGAAGCAAAGACTTTTTTTCATCTGGATGCAGCAGGCAGGAATCCAAAGACTTATCCTTGGATGCCGCAAAACTGATTACCGCAGTATCTTTAATTGAGCGGTGATTTTCAATGGTAAACTGAATAAGCATATTGCAAACACCTCCCTGAATGAGTCCAGTATTTCCATTTCATGCTTATTATAACCTTCCGCAGCCATAGAGTCAACATTTATCATTTGATTTTGAATTATTTGCGCAAATTTCGAAATCAAATTTTAACTGTCCGGATTTTATTATCGGCTTACATGTTCATCCACATTCATTTCCTTGAAACGATCTAAAACACCTTGCTTTCTTGCATTCAGCGAGAGTTTATTCCACATTTTATTTCCAACCAAAATCTTTCCAACAGTTTGGTAAGAAGGCTTCAAAAACCGGCATAAGAAATTATCCGCTGATTTCTTCGCTGATTCCGCTGATATTTCGCTGATTTTTCGCTGATTCCGCTGATTTTCCGCTGATTCATCCAATGATTCGTCTACTTTTCTTCCGATTCGTCCAGTGATTTGTCCACTTTCCATACCACCTCCTGTTTCCGGCTGTTCTGTCCGGCTCTGTTGCCGCCCAGAACAGCCTTCATCACTTCCACGGTGCACCATCCGATTTCTCACTGGTGTGTCTTCAAAAAAGCGTCCACCTTTGGCATACATCAATCTGGTACGTTGTTCAAAATTCATTTTTTTGGATTTATCCCCGACACGGTAATATACCTCATCTGCCTGGTTCGCATGAAGCTGATTGCTCTGTATTACATGCATGATCAGAATATGATTCGGCTTTCCTTCTGTGTATCGAACATTTCGTGCCTTCTTAAAGATAATTGCCATGTGCCTGTTCATATCACAGAAAATCCATTCAAAGGAACTTATAAGAGAAATCATGAGGGTGACTATCACGCAAAAGAATATGAAGTCAGGGCAATGATACGTGATCAAAGTTCGGAAGGAAATGACAGTACCATTCTCGAAGGATTTACGATGAATGACATTGATGCGGATTCGCTGAGAAGGTACCGTATTATGTTTAACACAAGTCATCCGGATCATGTATGGAGAGAACTGCCAGACCAGGAATTTCTGGAGATGCTTGGTGGTTATCGCAGAGACCGCAGGGATAAGCTGGAAGGGCTTACAGTTGCGGGACTTTTGATGTTCGGAACAGGACTCGCAATCCGAGATGAATTCGATAATATTTTCATGGACTATCGCGATGAAACCGGTGCAAACGCAGCACAACGCTGGACTGATCGGGTTACCTATGATGGCACCTGGGAAAATAATCTGTTCAACTTTTTCATGAAAGTTGCGCCCAAACTGACGGAGAATCTGAAAAGGCCATTTGCATTGGAGAACATGCAGCGGATAGATGACACACCGGTACATGAGGCAATCCGCGAGGCATTCGTGAATCTGATTATTCATTCGGACTATCGGATGGATGCTGGTGTGCTTAAGATTATAAAGACAGCAGATGGGTTCACCTTTACAAATCCGGGAAGTTTGAAGCTGCCGAAAGAACAGATTTACAGTGGCGGGAACTCGAAAGCGAGGAATCCGCATATGCAGACGATGCTTCGGATGATTGGTTTTGGAGACAATGCTGGCTCTGGTTTCCCAAAGATACTGAATGTATGGGCTGATAATGGATGGCAGCGCCCAGAACTTGATGAGGATATTGTTATGAATCAAGTTACTCTGACCCTGTTGTTATCAGCAACCCAATCAGAAAAAAAATTGGATGAATCGGAAGGCTCATCAGCGGAAAAATCAGCGGAATCAGCGGAAAAATCAGCGGAATCCATGAACTCGGAGCTGTTGAGTTCTCTTTCAGCAAGGCAACGGGAGATCCTCGAATTTATGGAAAAAAGTAAGCCATACAGTTCACAGGAAATCGCAGATAGAAAATGCGCCATGTATGACTCGATTATTTTTTACAGAACATCTGCAGAGCTGCTCTCAGCTTTTCATAGCGCAGCCGTTTTTCCTCTTTGGCAAAATGAACCTCTCTTGACTGCTGAGGGTTGTCAGAATAATCCAGCACCTCATCCCCAAACTGTTCGCTGGTCAGGTCAAAGACGCAGTCCCCGATTACATTATAGCAATGATAGTTGCCGCCCGGCCGCAGAATTCCATAAACCTCGCCGCCGAAAATGTCCTGGGCCAAAAATGCAGTGATGGAGCACTGCCCCAACGTTTTGTTTTCCGGCGTCCAGTCTGAACGCATCCTGGGCGCACAGGTGTCCGCGCACCAGAGTTCGGATAATGCGTCATACAGGTCCTGCGGCGTCCGGATACCTGCGTACTGATCCGCAGCTGCGGGGACGGTTGCGTTTTCCCAACCGTAAAAATGATATTGTTTTGGCATAATGTCACCTTCTCTTTCCCTTTACACATATCCTACCACAGGGATTGCAGATTGTCATCCATAAAATGCAATTCTGACGGATTCACCGAGGTGGTAATTCAGACAGTCTTCCAGAGTCTCTGCATCTCCTGACGTAAAGGCTGCAAAGAATTCTTTCAACCCGTCCTCATCATCGAGAACCTTTGCGGTAAACCAGGCGTCGATCTTCGTTATAAAAATGTTCTTTACGGAAAGTGATTTCACTACATTGGTCATCCGACTTTCACACGAACGCGCAATCCCAGACATCCACTCCGCTGTCCTGGAAGACTTCGTTCAGCCGCTCCCGCAGGTCATCTTTTGATATTTCTTTTTTCAGTACCACTTGCAGGAATCCGCCGCCACCTGCTCCGCAGATCATCTTCCCGTCAATCAGGTCATCGATGACCTCAAAAATCTGGTCAATGCAGGTATTCGTGCTGCCCGCGTCGATGTGCTGGCTCTCCTTCCAATGCTCCGTGAGAAGCTGTGCGAAACCGTCCACATTATCCTTTTCCAGCTCGTAGCGCATCAAAACCGCCAGCCGCTGGATGGCGTCGTGGGCCTTGATCGAAGTCTCATCGTTGCAGACATGTCCTGCTTCTTTGCCCGGTCCAGGAGATATTCCACCGTGTGGCGGTCGATATCCGGATAGGTCTTCGCCACCTTCTCTGCGGGCACGCCGTTCTCAATATTCTCAAGAATCGCTTCGGCCACCACCTGCTCGTACAGGTTCTCCTGCCACGGAAGGATAGCCGTCACATCCGCCTGATTGAAACTGTCTTTGAGGCTGATGAACGTCTCATCCAACTCTTTCCTGTCCTTCCAGCCAGCCATCTCTCCATCCGTTCCGCGCACTTCATCCAGATCCAGAAAGGATTTCGTTCCATCCGCCAGTCCAAGCGCCAGCGTAGATCTCACTGCCTCTTCAATCGTGTCACACACTGGGTAAAGCTTCGCTGTCCAGAGCGATATCGCCGCACCGTTCCCACTGCACCCGACTGCCTCTGGCACCCTTTCAGCAGCCGCCGCCAACTCATTCTCTGCTGTCGCTGCCGGTACCTCCTCTGCTGTCGCTGCCTCGGCCACCATTGTCTCAGCAACCGTCGTCTCAACGCGTTCCCGGATCTCCCGCCCAAACAGCCGGTTTTCTTTGGGGTTGTCCTGCACTCCGTACATTCTGCAGACAAACTTTCCATTCTTCAGCTTCAGCGCATGAAGTACCGCATGATCCGGCACTGTCTCCCCGTTCAGCGTCACGCCGGAAACCACGCAGCCCTCGCCAATGCGGCTGTAGCGATGAATCCGGCTGTCCTCAATATAACTGCCCTTTCCTACCTTCGCCCTTCTGCTGACATAGCTGTTGCTGACCGCATACTTCTGCGGCGCCAGGTTGGAATGAATCGTCCCGGACCAGTCTAAAAACCGATATTCCTCCATGCCGTCCGTCATCAGATGCAGCAGCTCTTTCGTCGTTCCGAAATGGATGAACGAAGCCGGAGAAAGCCGAATCAGCTTCATGGAATACGGCGACAGCACGTTCCAGAGCGCCGTCCGGCACTCATGCAGCTCCTCCGTAAAGCTGCCCTCCGGTTTCTCTTTATAAAACTGCTCCAGCGTGGACTCCGATGCCAGCGGATACAAAAAGTCCGCATAAAAAGAAAGGCAGGCATCCGGGTTCACAAACCGACGATACTTCTCCTCCGTATCAATCAGCTCATACAGATCCGCCAGAACGTCCGACCGCAGAATCACGGCACCCGTGTCAATATCCACCATGTCGCGTCCGTCCACCGCACCGCAGCTGCCGAGCGTCTCCACCGTCTGCTTGTGCAGGAAACGGCCAACATTCCCGTCCGCATCCTTCAGATACACTCCATGATTCTTCCCGGTCTCAACCTTCTCCTTAATCGAAAGTGCCGCCGCTCCCGCGCCGTAAAAATCAATCTGCAAAGCGTTAAAAAGGAGCAGCACATCCCCGGAGCAGACCAGCATTCCTTCGGAAATGCGGCTTGCCACGGTACTCATGCCGATTAAAAACTCGTCAAACAACGTCGACCGCTGTCCGCCCGGCAGAAGTCTCGGCACCGGTGAGAACAGTTTTCCGCAGGCCGAATACTGCGGCACGCGCTTGCTGTCTCCACCGGAATGGATCACGAGAATACGCTTTCCCGCAAACGGATTCCGACAAGTCTCCCCGGACTCCGTATGCTCCTTCACATACCGAATCGCAGAAAACGTCGCGCCGCCGCTGCCGACTCTCTGGCCATCCAGATCCGGGATCACTGCATACTGCGTCCGTTCCGAAATCTGCCCTTTTCCAAGCCGATGCTCGATCTGTATCTCATAGGACCTCGCCTGGTCCTCATTGCTCGCCGTCAGGATCACATAGTCCCACACAGCCATCTTCTCGTTCGTCAATGATTCCATAAAAAAATCGAGCGCATCCCGATAGGACTGCTGCTCGAAAAGCGTCGTATATTGGTTCATACTCTCACCTCATAATCCTTTCATCGTATTTCATCGTATTCCAGCATCTACATACCGCACATATAGTTCCGCGCACAACCGCACTTTTATGGCACAAAAATAAGAGCCAGTCACGGCTCTTATTTTCAATATCCTTATTCGAAATTCTTTGCCTTATTTCATTCTTCATCCAGGTATTTTTTAACTTCATTGCAAAATTCAACAGCATGCTCATATTGCTCAATCGCATCGCTCCTAGCTACCACATAGTAATCCGCATAATCCGCGTGATTCCTGACTTGAAACGCTTCCACAAGATATTTAGAGTATTTCACATCAAACTTTCGGGTTTTAATATATTCCTTTTGGAAGTATGATATAACTCCGGCATGCTTCGAAAAATCCACACCATCTATCGCAAGGATAGCCCTTGTCGCAGCAAACATAGCATAATAGGAACGCCCAATAGAATCTTTCAGAAGGCCGCCGTCAAGCAGAAGTTTGGATGCTTTCAGATGCTCCCCTGCTGATTCCAGACGGTAATCAGACAGGCTCTCCCTGCGCTGCTCATCCACCAACAATCACCCCTTCCCGTTCTATATTCCTATAGTAAGGCAGGTCTTCCTTCCACTTTTCGTATTCATCAAGCGGAATAACAGTTGGCGAGACAAGAATGTCATATTCCAAACCCAAATCATGAGAAACATCCCACACCTTCTTAAGTTCATCCTGCAGTTCGCGGCGCGGTCCCTTTACTATGGCTGCAACATCAATATCAGAATCATCACGGAAATCTCCTCTTGCATACGAACCATAAAGAACGATCTTGGAAATTCTATCCCCATAAGTCGCACGGTATGTCTTTACCAGTTCGCCCAGTATCGTACTTAACTCGCTCCGTGTACACATTCGTCTGTCACCGCCTTTCACATCCCATCTATTTCACTGAGAACTTACCACAAAGCCGGCCTCTAATCAAGGTCTGTTTTGAGAACGGTTCTTCTGCTCTCTGATTTAAAGTCTGATTTGCCTGGCACACGTTTAGTTCCACCTCGCTTTCGCCCATCGTCAAACTTGCATTTACGCAAGCGTTCAATACATCTACTTCCGTTCTCCCAAGATGCTGAAATCCTTCATCAGAATTCACTGCATCTTCCAGCTTATCCGCGTCTCCGGAATACTTGATAAAAGTGGTTCCGTCACGCCTTCTGCTGCATCCCGCCTTCAATTTCACGCACGGTTTGCACGGAGACCGACTGGCACTCTGCAATCTCCTCAACCGACAATTTCCCCAGTTTCAGCATTCTCTCAATAGCAGCAATTTTCTCTTTCGCTTCTTTTTCGACCGCCACCCTCATTTCCTCGAGCTGGCTGTCTTTTTCTTTTATCTGACTCTGTTGCTGTTCAATCTGAGCCTGCTGTTCTTCAATCATATACTGTACCGTATTTCTGTCCATTTCCTGCAGTGCTTCCGAAAAACATCCCATAATATCCTCCATATTCTCGCACAGCTTGTAGACTTCATTATACAGTTCCCGGAATTGCGGATATTGCCGGATCAGAAACTCGATCATCTCCGGATCATCCTCGCACAAAAACGTCAGCCATGCGTCAAGTTCGCTTTTGATACCCTTATTGTGCAAAATCCCACGGAAAATGTCAAGGGGAACATAAACATACTCCTGCGGCATAAAATCGAAGTATGAGATACCGTGCAAATGCCCTGACTGTGGGAAGAAAGTTGCTGCCAAACATGTCCCTGCGGTCAGAGCGGCCACGAATGAAGAGATTAAAGAATATGAAGCTTTCAGGAAAAGCGAGGCTGACCGGGTGTTTAAAGATCTGCATAAAGACCTGCCGCCTTGGGAGCATAAACGCAAAGGCGCGTAAAACAATAGTTAGATACAACTAACCTTCTGTCAAATAGATGACCTCTGCTGGAAACATCCGATTCACTTCCCGGAAAGTTTCTGCAGAGGTCTTTTTTCAAAAATATTCAAATTTCGACTAGCCGACTTTCTCAGTTATCCAACTTTCACACAAAAGCGCACTCCCAGACATCCACTCCGCTGTCCTGGAAGACTTCGTTCAACCGCTCTCTCAGGTCATCCTTCGTTACACTCTTCTTCAACACCACCTGCAGGAATCCGCCGCCACCGGCGCCGCAGATCATCTTCCCGTCAATCAGGTCATCGATAACCGCAAAAATCTGGTCGATGCAGGTGTTCGTGCTGCCCGCGTCGATGTGCTGGCTCTCTTGCCAGTGTTCCGTCAGAAGCTGTGCAAATCCGTCCACGTTGTCCTTTTCCAGCTCGTAGCGCATCAAAACAGCTAATCTCTGGATGGCGTCATGGGCTTTTAGGGATGTCTCGTCATTACAGATGTACTTCCCGACCACATCTCGGAGGAGGTTCCGCGCCAGACGCCTCTGCCCTGTGTAGATAAGAGCGAATCTGTCATTCAGCTCGGCTATCGTCTCTTCGCTAATCGCAAGCGGTGTGCAGGTTATCTTCTGGGAAAGCCCCGGCCTTGTGGTGACCATCTTGATGCCTGGAACAATGCCACCGACCTGATCCTGCCAGCCACCGCCAGTAGACATGAGCTGCTCCATGCAGATCACCCGCTCAAACACTTCCTCGTCTGTCGGCTCCTGCCCCATCGCCTGCAACAGTGCCTTCACACAGGCACCGGCAAGAATCGAACTGGTTCCGAGTCCGCTGCCCTTTGGAATATCAATCACCCGTGTGTTCATGTACATTCCGCCGCCAAGCCGCTCACACAAATTCGCTACAGGAGAAGTTTCAACAGAGCCATTCGCAGCATCTGTTCCGTTCCCCTCTGTCAGGCCTTCTGCGGTTGTCTCACCTGCTGCCGGTATCACCCCGCAGGCGATCAGAGCAGCCTTGTGCAGCGCAAACGGGTCGGATGGATTCCGGCAGTCCTGCAGTTCCGCCAGGGAATCAAATTCCTTATAGCTTCCGATGTCTGTGCTTGCCAGAGCGATTACCGGCTTATTCAGATGCTTTACTGTCGCTTCAATCGGCAGGCGTCCATTTAAGGAAATAGCCGCATTCAGCACTGTGCCTCCATTTTCCATACAATAAGGAGGCGTGTCGCTCCAGCCGCCGCCCCAGTTCACGCGGACAGGAAGACTTACCATCACATCCCGTTCCAGATGATACCCGGTAAACTGTACGCTCTCCATCGCCGCTGCCAGCGTCGCATCGCAGATCGTGCCGAAGCACAGGTCACTGTATTTATTCTCGTCTGTGATCTTCCAGAGGTAACAGTATATGCGAATCAACCGGCTGAATTCCTCCAGCTTGCCGATATCCTGCTTCTTCGCCCTGTTCAGGAGATATTCAACCGTATGGCAGTCAATATCCGGATAAATTTCCGCAACCTTCTCTGCCGGAACACCATTCTCGATATTCTCAAGGATTGCCTCGGCCACCACCTGCTCGTGCAGGTTCTCCTGCCATGGCAGGATTGCCGTCACATCAGACTGGTCAAAGCTGTCCCTGAGGCTGAGCAGCTCCCGGCCTCCCTCTGCGGTCTCTCCGTTTGTCCAGGACACTCCGCCTGACAAAACCGCTCCGCCTGACCTGGCCCAATCTGCCAGTCCAAGCGCAAGCGTCGCTTTCACTGCTTCCTCCACAGTATCACACACCGGGTACAGCTTCGCCGCCCAGAGCGTCTCTCCTATATCATTGCCGAACAGCCTGCTTTCCTTCGGGTTATCCTCCACGCCATACATCCGGCACACGAACTTCCCACTCTTCACCTTCAAAGCATGAAGAACCGCACCGTCCGGCACGGTCTCCCCATTCAGCGTCACACCGGAAATCACACAGCCCTTTCCAATGACACTTCCCCGGTGAATACGACTGTCTTCAATATAACTGCCTACTCCTACGCTCGCCCTTCTGCTGATATAGCTGTTGCTGACCGCATACTTCTGCGGCGCGAGATTCGAGTTTACGGTACCTGACCAGTCCAGGAACCGATACTCGTCCATGCCGTCCGTCATCAGGTGCAGCAGTTCTCTTGTTGTTCCGAAATGGATGAACGAAGCTGGGGAGAGACGGATCAGCTTCATGGAATACGGTGACAGCACATTCCAGAGAGCAGTCCGGCAGTCATGCAGCTCGTCTGTAAAGCTGCCTTCCGGTTTTTCTTCATAGAACTGCTCCAACGTGGAGTCCGATGCCAGGGGATAGAGGAAATCCGCGTAAAAAGAGAGACATGCCTCTGGGTTTACAAACTGATGGTACTTCTCTTCCGTATCGATCAAACTGTATAAATCCGTCAAGACATCCGGCCGCAGAATAACCGCGCCTGTGTCTATATCCACCATGCCGCGTACATCCACGGCTCCGCAGCTTCCGAGCGTTTCCACCGTCTGCTTGTGCAGGAACCGGCCAACATTCCCGTCCTCATCCTTCAGATACACGCCATGGTTTTTCCCGGTCTCAACCTTCTCCTTAATCGAAAGAGCCGCCGCGCCAGCACCGTAGAAATCAATCTGCAGGGCGTTAAAAAGGAGCAGCACATCTCCGGAGCAGACCAGCATCCCCTCGGAAATACGCGAAGCCACTGTACTCATGCCGATTAAAAACTCGTCAAACAACGTCGAACGCCGCCCACCCGGCAGAAGTCTCGGAACCGGCGAGAACAGCTTCCCACAAGCTGAATACTGCGGTACACGTTTGCTGTCACCACCGGAATGGATGACAAGGATTCGCTTTCCTTCCAGGGTTCCCGCATGCATCTTCACATAGCGGATTGCAGAAAAAGTCGCGCCACCGCTTCCGACTCTCTGGCCGCCCAGATCCGGGATCACCGCATAGTGTGTTCTGGAAGGAATCTGATGATTCTTCAATCTGTGTTCAATCTGCATCTCATAGGACTTTGCCTGATCGTCATTGCTCGCCGTCAGAATCACATAGTCCCATACAGCTATCTTTTCATTTGTCAGTGATTCTATATAATAATCGAGAGCATCCCGATAGGACTGCTGTTCGAAAAGTGTTGTATATTGGTTCATTTTCCCCCCATTGTTAAAAACTATTTTATTCCCGAAGAAGTAAGCAAGACTGCTGACACTGACGACTCTTGCGCCCGGAGTCGCCTCCAGCAGGTCAAGTAAAGACTGTTTCCGGAGCCGGAATAATAATAGATGATAGTTTTTTCAGCCATTTGATCTATTTGACACCTCCATTTGCGTTGTTGTTTCGTCGTAATTTCAGTCCGACTTTTTGCAGCATAGGTTGTTTTTTCTTATTTTATCACTTAGGCGGAGCAAATACAACAACATAGAAGTAACGTTTGTAGAATTATTTTCTGAAATTTTGATGGACGCGGTATTTCTGCGTCTTTAGGGAAGTTTCTTACCGGAGTCAGACCCCTTGTATACTCGGATGAGGAGATTGAAGTATATCAGAAGTTCAGGAGAAGCGATGTTGACAGGGTGTTTAAAGATTTGCATAAAGACTGGCCGGCTTGGGAGAATAAACCCAGCGCATAAAAAATAACCCCTGTGGGAAACGCAATCATCTCCCGCGGGGGGTATTCTCATTCACAGGTATCCTCAAATATCTGTGCTATATTTTTCTCCAAATTGGTGCTGTGGATATAGCCAAACGGAAGCCCACGCTCCCTCAGCGCTTTCACATAGCCTGTGTATGTCCTGTCCCCATGTCATTGTATTTGTAATTCTCACCCTGCTCAAATTCACTGTGAAATTTCAATCACGTGGCGGCCATATTTTTGCCCATAGTCCCCTGTAATCAATGCCCCGCTTTTAAAGCCAGCTTCGATTATATATATTTTTTTCGAAAACGCAGCTATCAATCGGTTTCTGCATGGGAAAAAAACTTTCTGCGGTTGTACTCCCGGTTCATATTCTGATATCAATGCACCGTTTTCTTCAATTCTCTGCTGTAGCAACCTATGTTCGTCTGGATAACAGATATCCAGTCCATTCCCCAACACCGCAACCGTATATCCTCCCGTTTTCAAACATGCCGTATGGGCATAAGAATCAATTCCTTTCGCCATACCGCTGATCACTGCCTCTCCTGATGTAACCGCCTTGTATGCAAGTTTAACTGCTTTTTCCTTTCCAGATGCTGTACATCTTCTGGCGCCCACTATAGCCACACCATTCAAATTCTTCATAAGTTTTCCTTTATAGTATAAATACAATGGCATGTCTGGAAGGCATTTTGCGATATCCGGATATGCCGGATCCCGTAATGTCATAATTGATATGTGTTTTCTGACACAGTCATCATAAATCCTCTTTGCACAATCCAGATTCTTATTATTCGCCAGATTCTTCACTCTCATTTCCCCGATATCTTTGATTCCCCTGTATTCTGTTTCATCCGCTTCATATATCCGCTTCGGATTCCATCCAAATCCTTCCAGTAATGCTCTGCCGGTTTTTACTCCAATTCCGGGGATTTTCGTGAGCCAGATCCAATAAATCAGGTCACTACCATCATCCTGCTGCTGCTTTTGTCCAGATCTCTGCATCCAAGCACCCTTTCCACATCTGTTCTGCGTATTTTTTCTGCTCCATCCAAATCAGCCGATGTTCTGGCCATTCTCATCAGCTTATGGATCACTCTCGCGCTGTAGCTGTATTTCTCGCAATTCTCTTTTAATAGAGACAATGTTTCCTTATCCATCCCACAATATTTCTGAATCATAGATGTCGTCATCTGCGCATTGGAATTCACTCCCTCTTCATCCGCAAAACGTTCCTGTTGGATTTTTCTTGCCGCTTCTACCATATTCCGCAGCGTCTTGGAATCCCTGGAAGAAGCCATGGATTCCAGTTCAAAATATCCTACCGGATGAACTTCTTTCTGTACATCGATCCTGTCCATGATCGGCCCGGAAATCCTACTGCGGTATTTGATGATCTCATAATCGGTGCAACGGCATTTCTTTCCAGGATAATATCCACACGGGCAGGGATTCATCGCTGTAACAAACATAAAATTCGCAGGGAATGTGTTCGTTCCGTTTACTCTCGAAATACAGACCTTCTTGTCTTCAATCGGCTGGCGGAGCGCATCCAGTGTCCTTCGAGAAAACTCTGTCAGCTCGTCCAGAAATAGTACACCGTTGTGCGCCAGCGACACTTCCCCCGGCAGTGCATTGACTCCGCCACCAATCAGAGCGTTAAGCGAAGCATTATGATGAGGTGCACGAAACGGACGGGCATTTACGAGGGTGTGCCCATTTTTCAGCAAGCCCGCTATGCTGTATATTTTTGTGATTTCCAGAGATTCGCTCTCCGTCATCTCCGGCAGAATTGTCGGAATCCTCTGGGCAATCATCGTCTTTCCACAGCCCGGTTCCCCGATCATAAGCATATTGTGTCCGCCTGCCGCCGCCAGAACAGCCGCGTCAATCAACTCATCCTGCCCTTTAACATCCGCAAAATCAAGCACACTATTCTGCTCACCAGGCAGTTCTTCTTCACCGACTGTCTGACTTGAAACACCTTTACCTTCAAGGAAACGAACCGCCTCGGATAGTCCGCCAAACGCAAACACTTCTATATTCTTTATCAGTTTTGCTTCCTTATAATTTCCGGCAGGGACTATCACTTTCCTGATCCCGTTTTTAGATGCCGCCATGATCATAGGGAGAATCCCTGTACAAGGCCTGATCGAACCATTTAAAGCCAGTTCGCCGATCACTCCATATTCTCCAAGATTCTTAGCCCCAACCTCTTCGGATTCCTGCAAAATGGCAAGCGCCATCCCAAGGTCGAAATGCGACCCTCTTTTCCTGATATCTCCCGGTGCGAGGCTGAGTATCACCTTTTTCTTAGGGAACTGGTACCCGGCCGAATTAATCGCTGCCTGAATCCGCTCCCCCGCTTCTCTTACCGCCTGATCGCCAAGACCTATGATAGAAAGCATCGGCATTCCCTCCAGAAGCGTCGCTTCTATCTCTACCGGGTATCCTTCTATTCCCTGGATGGCAAAGCTTCTTACCATGGTAGCCATTCATCGTCCTCCTTCATACTTGTCTGAATGCTTTTTTCATATGCCTCTGCTCCTTCCGGAGTCTCATCTACAAAAATGCGATATGCCTGTCCCTGTGGTTTCTTAAAATAACTCCAGATCCGTTCAAGTGTGACACAAGGACGATCTCGCATTCCTATCAGAGCCTGATAGCTGCTCCATTCATAATCCTCAGGATGATCAACCATCTTCGCCTTGACCGGATTTAAGTGTATATACCGGCTTGTCTGTAAGAAGTACGCATCATCCTCCACCAGACATGAACGGTATCTTCCCTGAAATAAATGCCCGTCAAATCCGTATTTTATATTATAATACTGCGCATATACCTGCATCAGCCATTTCATAATCCGCCAGATTTCAATATCTTTCGTCTCAAGCAAAAGATGGAAATGGTTGGTCATCAGGCAATAACTATGGACTTCATACGAATATCTTTTTTTCACTTCCTCCATCAAAACAAGGAAATACTCAAAATCCGCTCTGTCTCCGTATATCTTCTGATGACGGTTTCCACGCGCCATGAGATGGTATATTGCCCCCGGATACCATTCTCTTTTTCTTCTTCCCACTCTAGCCCCTTCTTGTTTACTGTTTTTAGAATTTTATACGAATATACGTATTTAGCTCATAAAAATCAGGTATTATTTTCTTGATCTTCCTGTTTCCGTATTCCCAATGCCTCTATATATCCCATCAGTCTGCTCCTGGATATTTGGTCAAGTTTATTATATTGCTCAATAATATCCCCAAGCTCAGAGTTCTTTCCTACGACAAAATAATCGTCTGGCTTTCTTCTGCCGTCATTTTGTTCCACTCCGGACAAAAGCTCTTCCGGTGTAATTCCAAGCGTTTCGCAAATAATTAGAATTTTCTCAGACACCGGATTTGTCTTTTTTCGCTTCCAGTCACTGATTGCACTCTGTGATATCCCTGTCCGCTCCGAAAACTCCTTCTGGGTCATTCCTCTTCTTTGTATCAGTTCAAATATATATTCACTTATGGTCATGTGCCGCCTCTTTTTCGTATTTAATTCGAATATACGTATTCTATATCAAAAAAACATCTTTGTCAACACTTTTTTTAAGAATTATTGTAATATTTCTGTAATAATTTAACATTTTCGTAATGGTGCCTGACCCCTTTTACCTCACATCATCCTCCACCAGACATGAACGGTATCTTCCCTGAAATAAATGCCCGTCAAA
>JAJQHZ010000045.1 GCA_021199475.1 Lachnospiraceae bacterium | reverse complement strand
CATTCGCCTCTGTGCCTCCTTCGGCTAACTGGCCATCTCTTCTCATCTCTCCGATGCTTCCTGCCGCGCTCCACTGTTGCCTGCCGCGCTCTCCACTGCTGCCTGCCGCGCTCTCCACTGCTGCCTGCCGTTCTCTGCCCTGCTATTGTCCATGCTTATCCGGTTCTCATTCAAACCGCACGCGGATCGAATTTGCATGTGCCGTCAGGGACTCTGCGTTCGCAAACGCGATGATGTCGTCTTTCACTGGCTCCAGCGCTTCTCTGGAATAATAAATGATACTGGATTTTTTGATAAAATCGTCCACCGACAGCGGCGAGAAGAATTTCGCCGTGCCGTTTGTCGGAAGGATGTGATCCGGTCCCGCATAATAGTCCCCCAGCGGCTCACTGGAATGCTCACCGATAAAGATCGCACCGGCATTTTTGATTTTCATCATCACTTCAAATGCATTCGCGGTCACGATCTCCAGATGCTCGGAGGCGATGGCGTTCGCCGCATCGATCGCATCCTGCATGGAATTCGCGAGGAGAATGTAGCCATAGTTATCCAGGGATTTCCGAATGATGTCCGCGCGGGAGAGCTCTTTTAAGTAGCCCTCGATTTCTTCCGAAACCTTCCCGGCCAGCGATTCACTGGTCGTGACCAGAATTGCGGACGCCAGCGGGTCATGCTCTGCCTGCGAGAGCAGGTCTGCCGCCACATAGTGCGCGTTTGCGGTCTCATCCGCCAGAACCAGGATCTCACTTGGACCGGCGATTGAGTCAATCCCTACACTGCCGAACACAGCTTTTTTCGCAAGCGCGACATAGATGTTCCCGGGGCCGACGATCTTGTCCACCTTCGGAATGCTTTCGGTACCGTAGGCAAGCGCCGCGATTGCCTGCGCGCCGCCCACCTTATAGACCTCGTCTGCTCCCGCCTCGCAGGCCGCGACCAGAGAGGTCGCAGGCACCTTGCCATCTTTGCCGGGAGGGGTTGTCATAATGATTCTGCCGACCCCGGCTACCTTAGCCGGTACAATGTTCATCAATACTGAGGAAGCGAGAACGGCGCTGCCGCCGGGAACATACACGCCAACCGTATCAATCGGCGTCACCTTCTGCCCGAGCATGGTGCCGTTTTCCGTGCTGTCAAACCAGCTGTACCGGCGCTGCTTCTCATGATAGCTCCGGATGTTCGCGATGGACCGGCGCATCACATCCACAAGCGCCGGATCGATTTTGTCATAGGCTTCCTCAATCTCTGCTTTGGTGACTCGCACCGTTGCCGCATTGATCTCCACCCCATCAAACTGCTTCGTGTAGGCAAAGATGGCCGCATCGCGGTTCTCCTTCACATTTTTCAGGATCGCGGCCACGCGCTCCTCATATCCCTGGTAGCTGTCCGGGCTGCGCTTAAGCAGCTGTGTCAAAAGATCCTTCCGGGTCTCTTCTGTCAATCGGACTGTTCTCATCGATCTCATTTCCTTTCTCTTATATATGCGAGGCTTTCCGTATCCGTACTCCGCCTCCGGCAGCCTCCCCTGTTCGATTTATTCCCGCGAAGCAACTAGTAGCCATGCCTGTATCGCAGTCGGATGCCCCGCATGTCTGTATCGGGGCCTGTGACGCTTTACAGAGTTCATCCTCCGATGCAGGTGCTCAGCTTCTGCAAAAGCTCCGTGATCCGCTCATTTTCCATCCGCATGCTGACCGGGTTCACCGTCACCCGGGCTGAGAGCGGACAAACCTCCTCGAGGACCACCAGGCCGTTTTCCCGCAGAGTGGAACCGGTCTCCACGATATCCACAATGACCTCTGAAAGACCGACGATCGGGGCAAGCTCAATCGAGCCATTCAGCTTGATGATCTCGACGGTCTGATTCTTCTGATTATAAAAATAATCCTTTGCGATGTTTGGATATTTCGTCGCCACACGGATGCGCTCCTGACCATTCAACAGCCTGGCGGCGGAAGCCGGTCCGCAGACGCACATCCGGCATTTGCCAAGCCCCAGATCGAGCACCTCATAAATCTTGCGGTTTTCTTCTATAATAATGTCCTTGCCAACGACGCCGATATCCGCCGCGCCATATTCGACATAGGTCGGCACATCCGGGCCCTTCGCCAGGAAAAAGCGCAGCTTCAGCTCCTCATTTACAAAAATCAGCTTGCGCGTATCCGGGTCGTTGATTTCCGCGCACGGAATGCCAATCGATTCAAACAGCGAAAGTGTCTGTTTTGCCAGGCGCCCCTTGCAGAGCGCAAATGTCAGATATCTCTCCTCACTCATAATTCTTCCTCTTATATTTCGATAATCTGTCCGAAGCCGGATGCGGCTGCGTATTCCATGCACTGCTCTCGGGTACGCTCATCTGAGAGCCGGACCAGCTCCACATGGACGCCTTTTTGGCGCAGACCCGATGCGCGGGCAATCGCTTCGGAGAGCTTTGCTCCCTCATAAAGGACCATGCAGCGCTTCCCCGGCGTCTCCAGAGGAATATTCTGCCGGGAAAGTGCGGACAAAAGCTGGTCAATCTCCGCAACGAATCCGACCGCCGGAGCATCCTTTCCGAAATGTCCGAGCAGTCCGTCATAGCGTCCGCCCTTCAGGACCGGCGCGCCGGTGCCATACGTGTACCCGCGGAACAGAATGCCTGTGTAATACATATACCGGCTGCGCAGCCCGAGGTCAAAGGAAACATAGTCCTCCACCCCGTAAACCTTTAAGATCGAAAGGATTTCCCGAAGTCTTCCGACTGCCCGCAGCGCATCCTTGTTTTCGGTCAGCGTCTCTGCCCGGTCGAGCACCTCCTCCGTGCCAAACAGGCTGGGAAGCGCCGCAAAGCATTTTTTCTGCGCATCGCTCAGGCTCTTTTCCGAGAGCAGCTTCTGTGCCCCGAAGGTGTTTTTATTGGAAATCAGCTCCCTGAGCTCATCCGCATCCGTCTCGTCCAGCTGCGCCTCTTTCACGAGTGCATCAAAAAAGCCGCAGTGCCCGAGACTGATCTGGAATTCCTCCAGCCCGGCGGCCTGCAGAAGCTGAACAGACAGCGCGATGATCTCCGCATCCGCGTCCGCGCTCCCCTCGCCGATCAGCTCTCCGCCGATCTGCGTCGTTTCCTTGAGGCGGCCCTGGTAGCTGGAGGTATTGACAAACGTGCTGCCCAGATACGTCAGGCGCCGCGCCATATGGTCATTCAGGAAATACTTTGCCGCGGCGCGCGCCACCGGCGGCGTAAAGTCCGGCCGCAGAACAAGCGTATTTCCCTCCCGGTCAAAAAACTTATAGAGCTCCCTGGACGGCGTCGTCCCGACCTCTCTGCTAAACACATCAAAGAATTCAAACGTCGGCGTCTCGATATCCCGATAGCCATAAGACGTGATCACCTCATGCAGCCGTTCCTGCAGTGCAAGCTTCTGCTCGCACTCTTTATTGTAAATATCACGAACACCCTCCGGCGTGTGTAAAATCTTCTGCATATCGATTTATTTCCTTTCATCAATTGCGCGGATAAATGCCGCGCCAATCGCGAAGCGATTTCTAATTGCGCGGCTTCTATTATACCAGAAACCCTATCAATGTCCAGTCTGTTCTTTTTGTTTTCCGCTGACAGATTCCTGAATCCGGAGCTGGCTTCCCGGCTTCACCAGACGGACCGCCGCGGCAGGGCGGACCATCGTCACTCCCTCGTATCCAGATCCTTTTGCAGCGCATCCAGATAAGGCACCAGCAGGCCGCCCCTCGGTTCGATATAATATTCCTGATCCAGCTCGACATAGCGGAAGCTTTTGCGTCCGCCCTCCTGCGCGCGGTTCCAGAATTTCATCATATCCCGGTAGGGCAGATAAAACAGCTCATTTCTGGTACTGAAAAACAAAATCAGAAACGAGATGCCGCCCTGCTCCTCAAAGCGTGTCATAAACTCCACCTGATGCGGATGAATATTCTGCAGAGCGAACGTATCCACCGAACATTCCTTTGCGTCAAAGCAGACCGGAATTCCCTGTACCACGCCAATATAATCGACGGTACTCTTCTGTTCAAAATAAGCCAGCGTGATGTGCCGCTCGTCCTTGTCAATTTTCAGCGGCGTGATCGGCGTCGGGATCTTCTGGATCAATGCCAGCTTTTTTTCCAGATAAAGTTCATTCGTGCGGTTGATCAGCTCCTCCAGCGTAGAGCCGCGCAGGCCGCGCGTATTCCAGGTCGCCATTCCCTTTCCCTCTCATTCCCTTCGTGTTCCGGATCGGATTGCGTTTCGGCATACCGGCAGACGTGCAAAAACCTCCGGCAGCGGCGCACAAAACTTCTTTCCCGACAGATACGACAGCTCCCCGTCGATATCCGGAAATTCCAGCCGGTATGCGTGTAGCAGCTGACCGGTCACATTGCAGGAGCGCCTGTATTTCCTGTTCGCTTCCCGGTTTCCGTATTTGGGGTCGCCCAGGATGGGATGGCCGATAGAGGCCAGATGCGCGCGGATCTGATGACTTCGCCCGGTAATCAGATGTACCTCCAGAAGCGACAGTCCATTTTCGCAGGCCAAAACCTGATAGCTTGTCTCAATCGGGCGCCCGCCATCTGCGGCCCCGTCGCGGACGCCGTACGGCGTCCGGTTTACCACCGTCACTGTATTGGTCTTCTCATCTTTTTTCAGATATCCATAAAGATGCCCGCCGCCGTGCATTTCACCGCAGACAACGCAGCGGTAATATTTTCGGATGGAGCGTTCCTTCAGCAGCCGGTTCATGGTCTGAAGACCCGCAAGGCTGATACCGGCCACAACGATTCCGCTCGTGTTGCGGTCCAGGCGGTTACAGACGGCCGGGCGCACCAGCCGCATTTGGTCTGCGGTCATACAGCCGGAGGATTGCAGGTACGCATTCAGGTATTCTACAAGAGAAACATCCCCGGGCGAGGCTTTTTGCGAAAGCATGCCGACCGGCTTGTTAAAAAGAAGAATGTGCGCGTCCTGATAGAGAAGCTCCGGCGGCCGAACACCCGGCTCCAGGACGGGAACTCTGCCTGCGGCCGACGGTCCGCTGATTGTTTCGGTCGGCTCCTCTTCCGGGGAGCAGCCGATTCCGATTCCTCCGAATTTCTCATAGGTCTCGTCCGAAAGGAACAGCTTCAGGCAGTCGCCGGACTGTACGATCTCATTACCGGCCGCCTTTTTCCCGTTCAGCGTAATGTTTTTTTTGCGCAGCATTTTATAGAAAAAGCTTTTCGGGGCGCTGCGCATATAGCGTGAGAGCAGCTTGTCCAGGCGCTGCCCCGCCTCGCCTCCGGTTACTGTAATCTGTATCATAACGCTGACACTCCTGCTCGTTCATGGTAAAATGAAAGCCGCGCAATGGGAAATCGCTGCGCGATTGGCGCGGCCTTCGTCCATACTCGTTAAGCGAGTACAGACATATGATAAAATGATTCGCAGCTGTTCGAAATCACTGCAGCTATTCGCTGCCTGCATTCTCTCATGACATCAGAACCTCATAATGATATCGCCAGAAGAACCTGATAAATCACTTCGTCACGCGACAGCCCCGGATAGCGTTCGTCCGGTGTGAACGACAGACCCTCGCGGTATTTTTCCGGATTCCCTGCGATGACGGAAATGCGCTGAAGATAGGGCTTCAGCTCCTTCATCACCTTCACCTGCGCCTCCGTAAACCCGTTCGAGGACAGCATCTGACGAATGTGCTTTTCAAGATAAGCAGAATCCGTCTTCTGATCCGGCGTGAAGCAGACAATCTGGTCTCCGCAAATCACCGCCGCTTCTACCAGGCTTGTACGTTCATAAGCAGTAATAATCAGTTCATAACCGACCGTCAGATTTCCCGCTGCAGTTTTGATTGCTTCATAGCGGTCATCCGGCATCGGCTTCTGCATCATCATCATGATCAGCCCTACCGCGGATCTGCAGGCCGGAAGACAGCCCAGAATCGCAATGACCGTAAACAGATTCAGCCTGGATTTGACTGTCACGTATCCGATGATATAAATGCCAATCGGCAAAATAAACATCAACAGTGTAGTCAGAAATCTTTTTTTCTTTTCATAGCTGATATAACCGCGCGTTCCTTTTTTCACCTTTTTCATGAAAAATTCATCTCCTCTTATGATGGTTCGTCTGGTACTGGTTTGTCCTGCCCGCTTGCGCCCGGTGCCCGCTGGTTCCTGCATTCGGAGCTCGCCGCTCCTTCCGGTCAGAGGCTCCCCCTTTCGATTCATGCTCCGTTTTATGGGCTGTTTTATGGGCTGTTTTACTTTCTGTCTTATGGTCTGTTTTATGGTCTGTCTTATGATCTGTTTTATGCCCTGTTTTATTGTCCGTTTTGTGCTGTACTTTGCGCACGTCCGTTCCGGGCCGCGGCCGGATCAGGCAGTCCGGTCCATATCCGATCAGATCGGTACGGCCGGCGATTTTCAGGGCCTCCGCCACGAGATCATAATTCTCCGGCTTCCGGTATTGGATCAATGCGCGCTGCAGCTTTTTATAATGCGGGTTTTTCTCCACATAGACTTTCTCCCCGGTGCGGGGATCCAGGCCGGTATAATACATACAGGTGGAGATGGTGGACGGAGTCGGATAAAAATCCTGCACCTGCTCCGGCATATAGCCCAGGTCGCGCAGATAGCAGGCCAGCTCTACCGCTTCCTTCATGGAGCAGCCCGGATGAGAAGACATCAAATACGGCACCAGATACTGATCCATCCCGCAGGCCTGATTCATTTTTTTATATTCCTGCGTGAACTTCATATAGACACTGTGCTTTGGCTTCCCCATCATTTCCAGAACCCGGTCGGAAACATGCTCCGGAGCTACCTTCAGCTGCCCGCTGATGTGGTATTTGACGAGTTCCCGGAAAAATACGTCGGAGGAATCTGCCATCAGATAATCAAAACGGATGCCCGATCGAATGAAAACCTTTTTAACCCCCGGCAGCTTTCTCAGACGCCGCAGCAGGTTCACATAATCCTCATGACTGGCGTCCAGATTCCTGCAGGCTTTCGGGAACAGGCATTGCCTGTTCTGACAGACTCCGTGCTCCAGCTGTTTTTTGCAGGCCGGATGACGGAAATTTGCGGTCGGACCGCCGACATCGTGGATATATCCTTTAAAATCCGGGTCCTCCGTCATCTGCCTGGCTTCCTTTACAATCGAATCGTGGCTTCGGACCTGCACAATGCGTCCCTGATGAAACGTCAGTGCACAGAAGCTGCAGCCGCCGAAGCATCCCCGGTTGCTGACCAGGCTGAATTTTACCTCCTCCAGTGCCGGAATTCCGCCCTGCGCGTCATAGGAAGGATGCCAGGTCCGACAGTAGGGCAGGTCATACACGTCATCCATCTCCTGCATGGTAAGCGGTCTGGACGGAGGGTTCTGCACAACATACACGTGTTCGCCATAGGGCTCCACCAGCCGTTTCGCGGTAAAAGGATCCGTGTTGCGGTACTGCACATAGAAGCTTTCTGCATATTTTTGTTTTGCGTTTTTCAGTTCCTCAAACGAAGGCAGCAGCTCATAATCATAGACATCCTCCAGCCGCCTGGTCTTATAGCAGGTGCCGTCGATAAACGTGATGTCATGAATCGAAAGGCCGGAATCCAATGCCTCCGCAATCGCTACGATGGAGCGCTCTCCCATTCCATACGAAATCAGATCCGCGCCCGAGTCCATCAGAATCGAGCGCTTCAGCGAATCCGACCAGTAATCGTAATGCTCCAGGCGGCGAAGGCTCGCCTCAATCCCGCCCGCGATGATCGGCACATCCGGATACGCCTGACGGATCAAACTGCAGTAGACAAGCACCGCGTGATCCGGCCGTTTTCCCATCACGCCTCCCGGCGAATAGGCATCCGTGGAACGTCTTCGTTTGGAGACGGTATAATGATTGACCATCGAATCCATATTTCCGGCCGAGACCAGAAAGCCCAGACGCGGCCGTCCCAGGAGTGTCACACTTTCTTTTTTTCTCCAGTCCGGCTGCGCGAGAATTCCGACTGTGAAGCCATGAGCCTGAAGCAGACGGCTGATAATGGCATGTCCAAAAGAGGGATGATCGACATAAGCATCCCCGCAAACATACACAAAATCCAGCTGTTCGATCTGCTGCGCCCGCATTTCCCCGGGCGTTGTCGGAAGAAAATCCATGTATCTTTACCTCAATGTGTGTAGCCACCGCCCGCGAGCACCTCATAGCTCCCGTCCAGAACCTCGTCATAGCTGCGTATATAATAATCCGCCAGCCGCCGGATTTCAACCCTGCGCGCGGCGGAAAACTCATCCTCCACCGCACACACCCGCATGCCCGCGTTTTTCCCGGCGAGAATCCCCATCGGCACATCCTCAAAGACCAGGCAGCGTTCGGGCGAAACGCCAAGCTTCCCGGCGGCATACAGATAGACATCCGGCGATGGCTTTCCCTTCGACACCTCGCAGGAGGTCACGATCAGGTCAAAGCAGTCCTCTACCTGGTGATGCGAGAGCGCCGCGCGGATCAGCTCCTGGCTGTTGCTGCTCGCAATCGCTACCGGAAGCTTCTTTTGCCGGAGTGCATGCAAAAAGCGTGCCGCACCCGGCTTCATCGCGACCTCGTTCGCGTATTTCTGAAAAGCCATCCGGTTCCACTCTTTCTTTATTTCCTCAACCGTGTTCGGAATCGCATACCGTTCGCGGAAATATTCCGCGGTTTCCGTAAAGCTCATTCCCTCAATGGCAACCGCCAGATCCGGAGTCGGGGCATATCCGTAGCGCCCCAGATATTCGATATCAATCCCCGTCCAGAGATCCATCGAATCCATCAGTGTCCCATCCAGATCAAAAATCACGGCATCTGTATGATTCAGCATATGTATAAACCTTCCGTCGTGCAATATTCGCAGCTGTTCCAAACCTTCCAGCCGCCAAAATTCTTCTTCTCAGCAATCCTTGTTCGTACATTCTCCCATCTGGAAGCACTTGTGTCACTGCATTCTCCAGCCCGGGTAATACTTGTTTTTCAGCTGACTTCCCGTCAGTCTGCCCCATCCAAGCGCATACCCGTCCGCGCATACCAGCACCCAGGGCTGCGTCGACGCTTTCCCGCCTCCGTCCTCCATACGCTTTGAAACCATTTTCCGGCCGGAGCCGCCTGGCTTTCCGAATCTGTGTCCCTGACCGGAACCGCCGCGCATCCCAGAACTGTCCTCCTGACCGGAGCCGCCTGGCTTTCCGAATCTGTCTTCCTGCCCGGAACCGCTGCGCTTCTCCTGCCGGGTATTGTCCGGCATTAACTGCGCTTTCCGGTCACGATCCGGTCCCCTATCAGAGGGAGCCTTCTGCCGCAGTGTCCGCGCCTCTTCTCTGGAGAGCTCCAGCGTCTCTCCTTTCAGATAACGCATGACGCGCGCATCCTGTACCGGAAGATTCAGCACCGCTGGAAAACCGGTGGAATCCAGCAGCATTGCCAACGCCTGCGAGGGCTCAAAACGCCCGCGCCGGAGCGTTCCCAGCAAAAGCCCGGTCCGAAGATACCGAATCCCTTCCGGGAGCGGGTCTGGCGGCACAAACAGGCATTGCTCCCCCAGCTGCCGGTATCGGTACATTTTTTCGATTGCCGCAACCCGTGCGGAAGTGATCTGAGAAAGAAACTCCCTTATCTCATCCGGGATAGCATCCGCATCCCCATATTTGCCCCGGTGCGCAGGAAATTTCCCCAATAAAGGTGCCGCGCCCGGCTGTGCGATATACGGCTGTTCGGCGCCTGATTCTATCGTCCGTTTGCGCATCAGCGCAAGAAAATGTCCTTCTCCTTTTACTCTGTGCGGATAGATCCGGACACAGCGCACAAGCGGAGACTGCCCTGCATCGCAGTTCACCCCCGGCAGCGCCCTCCCGCAGGAAAAGCCCTCCTGCAGCTTCGGCTGCATCAGCTCCAGCTCCGGATAGCAGGCAAGCGCATCCGCAACGACCGCCTCATCCTCTTCCTCTGAAAAGGTACAGGTGGAATAGACCAGCATCCCTCCGGGTTTTAGCATTTGCACCGCACAGGAAAGAATTTCTTTTTGCAGGGGCGCATAGTCCGCAGGGTCCTTCTGTTCCCAGAATCCGATCAGATTGCTGTCCTTCCGGAACATCCCTTCGCCGGAACACGGCGCATCAACCAGAATTTTATCAAAAAAACAGCCGAACGACTCCAGAAGCCGCTGCGGCGTCTCCGCTGTAACACAGATATTAGGGGCTCCCCATACCGTCAGATTCTTCAGCAGCGCCCTCGCCCGACTCGCACTGGCATCGTTTGCCACCAGAAGTCCGCTTCCTCCAAGGCTCAGCGCCAGCTCCGTCGCCTTTCCTCCCGGAGCTGCGCAAAGGTCGAGGACCCTGTCGCCCGGTTCGACCGGGAGCACGCTTGCCGGAAGCATGGCGCTCGGCTCCTGAATATAGTAAAGACCCGCGTAATACCATGGATGGCCGGAAGCAGGCGCGTCCTTGTCGACATAGAATCCATTCTCCGTCCACGGCATCCGCTGCTGTATAAATGGCAGCTTTTTCTCTGCCTCCCGAACCGGCAGCTTCCCGGTATGGATACGAATCCCCGCCCATGGTTCTTCCTCATAGCTGTCCAAAAATCGTTCTGACTCCCCGCCAAGCTGTGCCTTCATTCGCTCCACGAAGGAGAGCGGAAGCCGATCCTTTGGTGACATCTCCATCGATTCCTTCCTATGAAAATCTATATTGTAAATCTATATTTTATCCGTACCGATCGCCCATGTAAGTCTGCACGTTCTCCATCCAGGTCGCCCGTGTCAGCCTACACTTCCTCCGTCTCAACCGACTGGGCGCGGTACCCCTCTGCGATCAGATCAAGCTCTCTGCCGAAGCGCCGGAGCTGATCGATATCGTTGAGTTCATAGATCCGGTAGAACTCATCCTGAATCTTCTGCACCTCACGTTTCGTCGTCACCCGGTACAGGTTCTGAATGTTATTCAGGATATCCGCCACCAGCCTCGTCCGAAGCTGTGAAGAAATCTGCGCATCCATAATCTCACTGCGCACGGAAGACATCTCATTGTCCAGAGAAATAATCGCGTTCGCTACGTTCGTCAGCTTTTCGCTGATATGCTCCGGAATGTTTTTCTTATACTTATATTGCAGAGAATGCTCAATGGTAGACCAGAAATTCATTGCAAGCGTGCGGATCTGAATTTCGACATGAATCTTCCGGCTGCCATTCACTGTCTGCACCTCGTACAGCACAATAATATGATAGCTGCGGTATCCGCTGTCCTTCATGTGGCTGACATAATCGCGCTCGCTGACAATCTCCATATCGGTCCGCGCCCGGATGATTTCCACCACCTTCTGAATGTCCTCGACGAACTGGCAGATAATCCGCACCCCGGCGATATCCATAATCTTCTCTTCGACCTCCTCGGCCGTCACATTCTTTTTCTGCGCCTTATCCAGAATGCTGGCGACCGTCTTGACTCTCCCGGTCACCTGTTCAATCGGGGAATACAGCCCCTGATTCCGGTACTCCGTGATCAGGTGCTCAAATTTTACCACCAGTTCCCGCACTGCCAGATCATATGGGCTTAAAATTTCCCGCCACAGTTGAATTTCCATAATGAATCACCTCGTAACGCATAAGCCTGTTTCCATTCGAGCGATTGTTTTGTGTCACAGCAGGCTTTTAAATACCTGAGTCCCAGTTTACCATAAGAGGAAAAAAGTTGCAATGAAAACCATTCAGAACCTCTGCGCGTACCGAAGCACCCAGTAGGGATTCACGCTCATCTCCCCGGACGCCCCGGTCCGGATATAGATGCCGACATGCAGGTGCACGGGAAACTGCCCGCTGGTGCCCTCCGGGCCGTAGCCGGTATCCCCCATCATGCCCAGCCGGTCGCCCGCATACACGCGCTCCCCGATTGCAAACTCCCGCGCGTAGGAATCAAGATGCGCATAATAAAAATAGCCGCCGTTTTCACTGCGGATACCGATGCGGTACCCGCCCTGCTCCAGCCAGCCGATGTTTTCTACGGTGCCATCCGTCATGCTGACGACCGGAAACACGCCGGAGCGGTTTTCCGCCGGCATCAGATCCGTTCCCTCATGACCCCGGATGCCGCCGTAGGTGCGCTCAAACATCCAGGAATTTTCATAAGAAACCTCTGTCCCGTTCACCGGGAAGCAGGCGATATCATCCCAGATGGCCGCATAGGCCTCCTTTACGGATAAATATCCCTTTCGGTTGTCGTGAAGCAAACGGCGTCTCCATGCGTATATGGCATCCCGGCTCATCCAGGCCGGAACAGAAGCAAATCTTCCCTCCAAAAACGGATACCATACGGTCAGAATTTCTCCGACAGACACATCCTCCGACGAT
The DNA here is from genome assembly GCA_021199475.1 of Lachnospiraceae bacterium. Lineage (GTDB taxonomy): Bacteria > Bacillota > Clostridia > Lachnospirales > Lachnospiraceae > Choladousia. The sequence continues at coordinate 5,098 of JAJQHZ010000045.1, read as the reverse complement.
TCCAGAAGCCGGATGAGGGTATCCTCAGACATCTGCATTTTGCGGAACGTATCGGTGGTCACTGCATCCGCCCGGAGCATTCTGGCTGCCTGCCGCTGGTAAAGCAGCGAAGGAAACCACGAGCAGATCAAAACCAGAAATAGCAGAAAAGCGGCCACTCGGAACGGATTGTTTCGCATTTTCTCCCCCAATTCCCTCTCTGGCTCACGGTATTCAGTATATTCCTTCCTTTTGTCAAATATGACGGGAGTTTCCAGTCATAAGCCGCGCATTCGTTTCATATATTCTGTTTCAGATGGAAGTGAAGCCGCCGCAGATGGCGATTCTCCAATGTCATTTAAGAAAGGGTTCTCTATGAGTAAAAAGGCCTCTGCGAAATCAGTTCCCCAGGCGGGCGCATTCCTGCTGATTCTTGTTTTGCTCGGTTATCTTCTTCTTTGTCCGCAAACCGCCGCAGACTCTGCCAGAAGCGGACTGGTTCTCTGGTATCATTCTGTTTTGCCGGTCATTTTCCCATTTCTGTTCCTGAGCTCTGTGATGATCCGTATCGTCCGCGCGGAGGACCTTCCGGCACCGCTGATCCGCCCATTGACGCGTCTCTTTGGATGCTCTCCCTACGGAGCCTTCGCCATCCTGGCCGGGATTCTGTGCGGCCTTCCGGTCGGGGCAAAGCTGACCTCGGATCTGTATCAGGAGCAGAAAATCGAACGGGACGAGGCACTCCGCATGATCGGATTTGTCAATAACCTGAGCCCGGGATTTCTTCTGTCTTATGTAGCAGTCGGGCTGCTCGGGCTGCACAAAACCGCGTGGTACATTCCCGCTTCGGTCCTCGGCGCAGCGCTTTTTTACGGCTGGGCCACATATCGTTTTCGTACCCGTCTTAAATGCCTCGCCCAGCGTCAGCAAAAACACATAAATAACAAAACGTTCGCAGGAAAACAGGGAACTGCAAAAATGAGCCCGGGACCGGCACCCGTCCCCGCACTGGGGAACGCGCTGAACGACAGCATCTTCGACGCAATGGAAAGCGCCCTGCGTCTTTGCGCTTACATTCTTCTCTTTGCAATCTTATCCGGGGCTCTGATGCAGGCCGTGCCGATGGCCAATCCATGCGCTCTGCTTCTGGTCTCATCCATTGAGGTGACAAACGGCACCCGGTTGCTTGCGCAGTCCGCGCTTCCGTTTCCCCTGAAATATCTCTCTATAACCGCTCTGGCGGCGTTCGGCGGATTTTCTGCCCTGGCGCAAAGCATCGGGATTGCTCATATGGACAGGGAATTCCTGATTGATTACATAAAAAGCAGGGTGAAAATCACCCTGCTGGCCATTCTGTTTGCTGCAGCCACGCTTTTGCTGCAAAACAGTATCTACAAATAGCGTTTTTTAAAACCATTACTCGTCAAGCGGCAGGTCTTCCTCCGCCTCCGGCTGCGTGTAGCTGGACGGCTCTGCCGTCGGGGACAGCTCGGAACGATTCTTGCTCACAATATCATAGCAGGACTGAACAGAATTGATAAAATTGCTGTACTTGGTGCCGGCGGTATCGATGGTATGGCTCATGATCTTCTCCAGATTCCCCAGCATATCGTCCGTGTATCGGATCGCACTCATGCGGATGTTATTCGAGTCCTCTGTCGCACGGTCCATAATCTCCTGGGCCTGCGCATTCGTCTCCTCGATCAGCTGTCTGGACTGTTCGGTCGCAATCCGCATCACTTCGCTGTCGCTGACAATCTTCTGCGCCTTTGCCTGCGCATCGGCAATAATCGCGTCTGCCTTCGTCTGCGCATCCTCCAGGATCGCATCCTTATTGCTGATAATCTTCTGGTAGCGCTTGATCTCGTCCGGCGTTTTCATCCGCAGCTCGCGCAGAAGCTCCTCCAGCTCCTCCTTGTTCACTACAATCTTCGTAGAAGACAGAGGCTGGAACTTACAGCTGTCAATAAACTCCTCGATTTCCTCAATGATCTGTTCAATTCTACTGCTTGCCATGGTTTGCTCTCCTTACTTTAAATTTATACTCCTTATGATCCGTTACCTTCGCGGCAATCAATTCTATCTGTTACTTATGGCCGATTCTCGCATAAACGCGCTCTGCTACCACTGACGGCACAAACCCTGAGATGTCGCCGCCATAAGACGCAACCTCCTTCACGATCGTAGAACTGATGTAGGCATAGTTCAGCTCGGTCGTAAAAAACAGCGTATCCACTCCCCGCTCCAGACTCTTGTTTGTCTGCGCCATTTGCAGCTCATATTCAAAATCAGTCACAGCACGCAGGCCGCGCACAAGAAAAGAAGCCTCGCACTTCTTGCAGAACTCTACAGAAAGTCCGGAAAACGCCTCCACCCGTACATTTGAAATATAAGCGGTCACATCTTTTAACATCTTAACACGTTCTTCGACAGAAAACAACGGTGTTTTTTCATTATTATTCAATACGCCGACCACCAGCTCATCCACCAGAGCTGCTGCGCGCTCAATAATATCCAGATGACCCAGTGTCACCGGGTCAAAGCTGCCCGGATAAACTGCTCGTTTCATAACTGCTGCTCCTATTCGCTTCTGCTGCCGGAGCTGTCTGCCAGCCGCAGAAATATATGCTGATTGGTCTTATATTCTTTCACGCGCAGAATCTCATATCCGAGCCCGGTAAAATGTTCCACATCGGTCTCCAGCGCCTCCTCCACAATAAATACTGTCTCTTCATCGACAAAGGTAAGCGCATGCTCTGTGAGAAACGCAAGCACCCGGTCCTCCAGTCCCTTCCCATAGGGAGGATCCATAAAGACAATCTGAAAGGGAGGCTGTCCGTCCAGCCTGGAAAGAGCCATGAGCACGTCACATTGCAGCACGTCCGCCTGATCGCCAAGACGGGTAAACTCCAGATTCCCGCGGATACAATCCACAGCCGCCTTATTATTATCTACAAAGCAGGCATAGGACGCACCGCGGCTCAGGGCCTCAATGCCAATCCCGCCGCTCCCCGCGAACAAATCCAGGAAACGGATCTCGTAAAGATCGTTTTGTAATATATTGAAAAGAGTCTCTTTAATCCGGTCCGTCGTCGGCCGCGTACCGTCTCCCGCGACTGTCTTCAGCGGAAGCCTGCGCGCTTTGCCCGCTATCACTCTCATATCTGATCACATCCGCTGATTATTATAATTTTTTCGTGCCACGCTGTCAATACATAAAAGAAACGGAAACGTGAAATTTTGCTGAACATGAAACAATTTCCAGTTTATATCCGCACCGAATGCATATACTACGAATGCAGCAACAAGCTGCATTTTACCCTTGAAGATAAATGAAACAAAAAACAAAGGAGGCGTTTATTATGTCTAATCGTTCAGGAAACACGACAGCAGTACCGGAAGCAAAGGGCGCTATGGACCGTTTTAAATTCGAAGTAGCAAGTGAGCTGGGAGTGCCGCTCTCAGACGGCTACAACGGGAATCTGACTTCCAAGCAGAACGGTTCTGTCGGCGGCTATATGGTCAAAAAGATGATCGAGGCCCAGGAGCGTCAGATGTCCGGCACCGGAACTACGACCACGATGTAACCGAAACGGCTTTTGGCAGCGTTTCAAACGCGTGAACCATGCAGACAGAAGCGTCTGCAATCGGGCAGGGGCCGGCTTTGCCGGTCCCTGCGTACCAGAAGGGCGTCGTGCAATAGAATCGCGCGGCGCTCTTTTGCACGATACTTCCGGTAATACCCCGCATGGAGCCCGTTCACATCGCAAATTGTATCACGCAATATCCCGCATAGATCGCCAGCAGTCCAATCCCCTGCACGCGCGACAGCTTTTTCCGTACAAGCGCGGGTACCGTCAGGATCAGCATGACTGCAAGCATCACCGGAATGTCCAGCACCAGAGAAGCGTTCCGCCCGAAAAGCATGGAAGAGGCCGGAATCTCAAATGGCTTCAGCGTAATGGAAATGCCGCAGACAAGCACCAGATTGAACAGGTTCGCACCGATGACATTGCCGAGCGAAAGTGCCCCGTGCCCTTTGATAAGCGAGGTAATCGCGGTCACAAGCTCCGGGAGTGAGGTGCCAAGTGCAACAAAGGTCAGCGCAATGACCGACTCCGGCACACCAAGTCCTTCTGCAATCAGAGTGCCGTTATCCACCAGAAGATCGGCACCGACGGCAATCACCGCCGCTCCGGCGATCAGAAGAAGAAGCTCCTTTGCAAGAGAGCTTTTCCGGCTCTCCCTGGCCGACGCTCCTGTATCCGGCGAATCACCGCCGGGCAGCTCCGGAGAGGATTCCGGCAGGCTCTGGGAGTCTCCTTTCGTCATCTGCCGCACCGTAGCTGCCATATATACCAGAAAGATACCTAACAGCAGGATTCCGTCGGCTCTTTGAAAGGTGCCCGTTGTATAGGCAATTCCCGCGTAGAAAGCCGCAGCGATAAAGAAAAAACAGACCGGCAGAATCAGTGTTTTCCGTTCGACCTTACCAGGCCGGACCGCGATCGTGACAGCGGCTATCAGCGAGGTATTGCAGATGATCGAACCAATCGCATTGCCATAGGCGATCTGGCTGTGTCCGCTTGCCGCCGAGGTGGCTGATACCATGACCTCCGGCAAAGTGGTGCCAATCGAAACGACAGTAGCTCCGATCAGTAACTCCGGCAGATGAAACCGCTCCGCGATCCCGGTCGCGCCATCCACAAACCAGTCTCCTCCCTTAATCAGCAAAACCAGTCCAATCAAAAACCAGATTACAGGTACCAGCATATCGTACAATCCCTTCCTTTTTCCGAAATTATGCTCTGCGTGCAGACCGCGTCGCAAGAACCAGTGCAGAATGCGCAGAATATGCAGCATACACATGGAACAACGATACGGGCTGCCAGTATGCCAACAGGCCAGTGTCAGTATGCCGACAGGCCGGTCAGAGATATTCTGTAGTATGCGCCCTGCCAATTTAAATTGTCAAGCACTTTTCTTCGCGATTTGGACACGTGGCTTAAATTGTGCAAACAGGCATAAAAACTAATTCCATTCAAATGCTTTTAGCTTTTTTATATATTTTATCTAAAAAATATTCAAAACAACCTTGAAATTTCGGAAAAAGTTGCTA
>JAJQHZ010000125.1 GCA_021199475.1 Lachnospiraceae bacterium | reverse complement strand
GTTAGAATTGCAGGAGCAATTTGCCACCTTCGTGCAGTCAACCGACAAATCGAAAGCTATAAATTTCGCGGCCATAGAAAACTACCGGCTGATTGCAAGAAAGTGGGAAATCCTGATATAACAACTTTTTGAAACCGAAGCATTTACCAACGCACTCTTTTAAAAAATTTCACGATATGACTCTAAACAAAGGAATTACGCGAAAAAACAAAGACGGATCAACTAACTACGAACGATAAAACTCAGACAGGAGTGTATGCGATGTCAAACTATGAATTCTTAAAGGAGAAAAAGGAATATGCATTATTTGCGTCTGCTGCGATCGAAGCGGAAAAGGTATACGTTACTTCTCCTGCCATGTGTGCGGTTGGCTGCAGGAAGGCCCTGGAGCTGGCTGTGAAATGGGTATATTCTGCGGATAATACGATGCAGATGCCTTATAAAGATAATCTTCAGTCGTTGATTCATGAGCCAACATTTCGATTTGCGGTGGACTATAATACCTGGGGGAAGCTGCCCTATATTATCAAGCTGGGAAATCTGGCGGTGCATACAGAGAAAAATGTGCAGGCGTCTGATGCACTTGCTTCTTTACGTGCATTGTTTGAATTTATCCAGTGGGTGGATTATTGCTATGGCAGCGATTATATAGAGCGTAAATTTGATGAATCCCTGGTTCCGAAGGAGAAAGTGGTCGTTGACACAAAGAAAATTAAGGAACAGCAAAGTCTGCTTGGCGAAAAGGATGCGGAAATTGAGAAACTGCGCAAGCAGATTGAAGCGTTTTCAGAGCAGTATACAAGTGCCAGAGACCAGCATAAGCAGGATCGTACTTTTACGGCAGAGGATCTGTCAGAATTTAAGACGAGAAAAATATACATTGACGTGGACATGAAGCAGATGGGATGGAAGTTCTCTGGCACGGATGCGGATGTTCAGGAGGAATATCCGGTTGACGATATGGCTGGTGTGGTTGGACAGAAGGGGTATTGTGATTATGTATTGTTTGGGAAAGATGGCCTTCCTCTGGCTGTGGTAGAAGCGAAACGGACCAGCAAAGACCCGAACATCGGACGAAAACAGGCTGTATTGTATGCGAATTGTCTGGAAAAGAAATTTGGCAGGCGTCCAGTCATGTTTACGACGAACGGTTTTGATACCTTTTACTGGGATGATCAGACCAGTCCGCAGCGGAAGGTAAGCGGTATTTTCTGTAAGGATGGTCTGCAGAAGCTGATTAATCGACGGATGGAACATGGGGATTTGATGTCGATTCCGATTGATGATAAAATTACGGACCGTTATTATCAGAAAGAAGCGATTCGCGCGGTCTGTGAGCAGATTGAGTCTGGCTTCCGCAAGCATTTGCTGGTCATGGCTACCGGTACGGGTAAAACCAGGACGGCGGCAAGTCTGACGGATGTTTTAAGCAGTGCCGGTTATGTTACGAATATTCTGTTTCTTGCGGACCGTACCGCGCTGGTGAAACAGGCAAAGGATGATTTTAAAAATTATCTGCCGGAGATGTCCCTGTGCAATTTGTGTTCCAACAAGGATGACAGCAATGCCCGCATAGTGTTTTCTACGTATCCGACGATGCTAAATGCGATTGACCAGACAAAAACGGCGGACGGTATCCCGCAATTCACGCCGGAACATTTTGACCTGATTATCATTGATGAAAGCCACAGAAGTATTTTCAAAAAGTACCGCGCAATTTTTGAATATTTTGACGCGATTATGGTAGGCTTGACGGCGACTCCGAAAACGGATGTGGACCGCAATACCTATGACTTTTTTGAGATGGAGCACGGCGTGCCGACTTATGCATATGATTATGAAACGGCAGTTGAGAAGGATCATGTGCTGGTGCCGTATTATAATTATGAGGTTAAGACAAAATTCCTTGATGACGGCATTTCCTATGATGATTTGTCAGAAGAAGATAAAGAGCGCTATGAGGACGATTTTGTAGAGGATGGAATGATGCCTGATTTCATTCCATCGGCGCAGTTAAATAAATTTGTTTTTAACGAAACGACGGTTGATCTTGTTCTGCAGGATCTGATGGAACGCGGGATAAAAGTTGCCGGTGGTGAACGGATTGGCAAGACCATCATATTTGCGCAAAATAAGCGCCACGCGGAGTTTATTCTGGAGCGGTTCAATAAGCTCTATCCGAAATATAAGGGCAGGTTTGCGCAGAGAGTGATTTGTGACGATACCTTTGCACAGACAATTATTGATGATTTTAAGGTGGCCGATAAAGAACCACATATTGTGGTATCCGTCGATATGATGGATACCGGTATTGACGTGCCGGAGTGTGTGAATCTTGTATTTTTTAAAAAGGTTCGCTCAAGAGCAAAATTCTGGCAGATGATTGGCCGCGGCACCCGTCTTTGCAAAGGTCTTACATGCCTTGACCAGATCGATGGAGAGTACATAGATAAACGACGATGCCTTATTTTTGACTACTGCGGGAACTTCGAATATTTCCGGGAGCACAAGGAAGGGTACGAGACAAGAGAGACGAAATCTCTGTCGGAAGCGATTTTCGGTAAAGAGATTAAATTGGCAGCCGCTTTGCAGGAACCTGCTTTTTCTGATATGGAGTTTCAGGTCTGGAGAGAAGAAATCGTATCTGATTGTCAGAACCTCGTACAGCAGCTGTCGGAAGAGCTGGTAGAGGTGCGTCTGCGCCGGGAATTTGTAGAGAAGTATAAAAAGCAGGGGGCGTTCGAGTGCATCAGTGAAAATGATAAGGGAGAATTATTGCAGAATATTGCTCCAGTGATTCACCTTGACGATGATGATGAGCTGGCACTGCGCTTTGATAATTTTATGTACGGACTGATGCTCGCATCTGTCGAGCAGATGCCGTCATTTAAGCATGCAAGAAAGCAGCTTTGTGACATCGCAGCTTTGCTGGAGCATAAGTGCACGATCCCGCAGGTGAAAGCAAAGCTTTCGGTTTTAAAGGATGTGCAGACAGATGCCTTTTGGGATGCAAATGATTTGCTGCAGTTTGAGAAAGTTCGGAAAGAACTGCGTGACCTGATAAAGTTCCTGGATAACAACGACCCACACAAGCTGATTATAACAAGACTCACGGATCCGGTGATTGACCAGCAGGAAGGAAATCCCCTCGATGCAGCATATGATTTTGAGGATTACCGGAAAAAGGTTAACCGTTATGTCATGGAACATGGCAATACAATGGCGATCTATAAGCTGACCCATAATATCCGGCTCTCCGATGGCGACTATCAGGAACTGGAGCGTGTGCTTACAAACGAATTGGGAAGCAGAGAGGATTATCAACGGGAATATGGAGACACACCGTTTGGTCTGTTGATCCGTAAAATTGCGAAAATGGATCATGATGCGGCTATGCAGGCGTTTTCTGCTTTCATCAACAATGAGTCTTTGAACCAGAGGCAGATTGCTTTCGTTTATAAGATTATCAATCATATTGAGCAGAACGGATATATGGAAAACGTTGCAGAGCTGACGAAGCCCCCGTTTGACAAGCCGCTGAGCTTTACAAAGCTGTTTGATGCCAGAACCAGAACCGCATTAGTGCAGACAATCAATCAGATCAAAGAGAACGCGGTAGCTGTTGTTGCTTAAATCATACGGCGCGTCTGGTGTAATCAGGACCGCTCCGCTGGAAGATACCAGCATTGCGGATTATGTCTGGCTGCCGTTCCGGTTTGACGGAGAAATGGCCTATCTGGCCTGGAAGGATGAGTGGGGAATTTCGGAGTATGAATAGTGACCAGTGCTTCTAATGATAAATGATAAGAAGAGAAGAAATCGTTGCGTACTCTTACGGTTACATAGCATATTACTGAAGGGATAATGGAGGTTTTAAATGGAACGATTCAACTATATGGACCCGACTCTTCCTGCGCGCATGCGGGCAAAAGATTTGCTTGCACGTATGAGTCTGGAGGAAAAATTCGCACAGATACAGGGGGAATTTCTGGAAAATGTGCGGGAGGGATGTACGAAAGCTGATTCGCTTTGTGAAGAGGGTAATGCAAAAACGGATTGCAACATGGAAATTGATGAATCAGAAGGATCGGCATGCAGATATCCGCAGGGGGTCGGCAGTGTCAGCTGCCTGGCAGGCAGTCTGTGGGAGACCCGAAAGGAGCTGACGGATGCCATCCGGGAGGCACAGACATTTGTGATGAAGAGGAGCAGGCATCATATTCCGGCGCTGTTTCATATTGAGACAGCGACTGGTGTCCTGATGCCGGAAGCAACGGTGTTTCCATCGGAACTGGCAAGGGCATCTTCATGGGATCCTCAGCTGGAAAAAGAGATTGGTCAGACGGCTGGCAGGGAAGCGCGCGTGTGCGGAATCGCCCAGGGGCTGGCACCAGTGCTGGATATCAGCAGAGATGCGAGGCTGGGCAGACAGGGGGAATCCTATGGTGAGGATCCTACGCTTGCGGCTGCGATGGGAGCGGCCTATGTGCAGGGGCTGCAGAACAATGAGCATCCGGACGAAGGTATTATGGCATGTGGGAAGCATTTCCTTGGCTTTATGAACAGCATGGGAGGCATCCACGGAGCGAAATCTCTGGCGAGCGACCGGGAACTGCGGGAGGTCTATGGGAAGGTGTTTCAGGCTGCGTTTAAAAAGGCGGATCTGCGCAGTGTAATGAATTGTTATTCTGTTGTGAATGGCCTTCCTGTGGCTGGGAACAGGGCAATATTGACCGACCTGCTCAGGGGTGAAATGGAATTTGACGGGATGGTTTCCGCAGATTATGCATCCATTGGGCAGCTTCATTCGGTGCACAGGCTGCGTGAGGATTTTTCCCTGGCAGGCGAAATGGCATTGAAGGCGGGCATGGACAGCGAGCTGCCAACCATCGAATGTTTTAATGAAGATCTTTTGGAACGGTTTCAATCGGGGGAAGCAGATATCGCGATTCTGGATCAGGCGGTAGAGCGGATCCTATGTGAAAAATTCCGGCTGGGGCTTTTCGAAAATCCGTTCCCGGCTTTGGAGGAAGAAATTCATCGGACTGTGCTGACGGAGCAGGCCGGACAGGTGAGTCTGCAGTCAGCGAGGGAATGCATGGTGCTGCTGAAAAACAATGGTGTGCTTCCCATAATTGTCGCGAACTCGCAGGGCGAAATTGCGCCGCAGGATGCGCCATCTCCGCAGGGCGATTTGAAATGGCTCGATTCACCCGTCCGCAGAAAAAAGAAAGTGGCCCTGATTGGCTGGCATGGCAATTCCACGCGAGCGTTCTTTGGATGCTACATGAATTTCGCCAGAGCGGAGGCCAGGCTCGGGGCAAAGATTACGATGGCAGGAACGGAAGGCGCTAAGCAGGATTTTCCGGAACAGGGAGATGTGCCGGAGACGGACGGAACGTCTGAAAATGGGATGAAAGAAAGAACGTATCCGGGCAGTGCGGTGCTTCTGGAGCATCCGGAAACCGATGCGCTTGCAAAGGAGTGTTACCCCGGTATGAAGACGATCTATGAGGAACTCAAGGAACGACTTTCCGGTGCGGAAATCGATCTCACCTATTCCTATGGCTATCCGTTTACTGGGGACGACACTTCTCATTTTGCAGAAGCACTGGAAGCGGCAAAAGCAGCGGATCTGGTGATTGTCACTCTGGGCGGCCGCTACGGCTGGACGACGGGCTGTACCACGGGCGAGGGGATTGACAGCATGAATATCAATTTTCCCCGCTGCCAGGAGCTTTTTCTGGAAGAACTGTTAAAGCTGAACAAGCCGACCGTTGGACTGCATTTTGACGGGAGACCCTGCAGCAGCGACCGGGCGGATCAGCTGGACGCATTGGTAGAATGCTGGACGCCAGGTGTTCACGGGGCGGAAGCGGTGGCAGATATTCTGCTTGGCAGATACAACCCGAGCGGGAAGCTGCCGGTGAGTGTTGCGTACAACAGCGGCCAGATTCCGGTTTACTATGCGCATGAGCGCGGCTCGGGAAGCGCACAGGCACCCAGTGTCTGCTTTCCGGACTATCTGGACGGTCCTCATTCGCCGCGGTATGCATTCGGCCACGGTCTCTCCTACAGTGTATTTTCTTATCGAGACTTTACCACAGACAAGGAGAGCTATCATGCGGATGAAACGATTTTCGCAGAAGTTACTGTGGAAAATATCGGTAACATGTCGGGTGCGCATATCGTTCAGCTTTATGTAACGGATGAATATGTTTCCGTATCCCGCCCGGTGATGGAGCTGGCAGGTTTTACCCGTGTGGAGCTCGCACCGGGAGCGAAAAAGAAGGTGACATTTGCGATATCGCCCAGTCAGTTTGCATTTTTGGATGAGGCGATGCAATGGAAGATTGAGAAGGGTGCATTTACCTTAAAAATCGCCCATGCCAGTGACGAGATCGATGGGGAACGATCAATCAAAATTCTGGAAGACGCCTGGATTGAAGGGCGGAACCGGGAGTTTTATGCGGAAGCCTGTATTTCCCGGTAGAATGATACAAGGGAGCATAAAGTGCGGAGAAGTCCGCAGTATAATCCCCTTTTGTCACTCGTATCACAGAGGTATTTATGAACACGATCGGTTTAAAAGATAGAAAGGGATGGATTGAACGAAAATAAATACTCAGACAAATTGGATTCGCCCTTCCAGGGATATGGGAGATATCTGCCCGGTATTCCGGAAAGAATGGAAGACAGAAAAGACGAGGAGGAGGATCATGAGAAACATTATTAACATGAATGCAGACTGGCAGTTTATTCAGGAGGATACCGGGCTTCCGGAGCAACTGCCGAAGGACTGGCAGAGGGTGGATCTGCCGCATACCTGGAATGCCGTCGACGGGATGGATGGAAATGGCTCCTACGACCGGGGAAACTACTGGTACGCGAAAGCATTTGAGACACCTGTACAACCTTTGAAAGGCGGACGGACTTATGTGGAGGTGCTGGCCGCAGGACAGCAGGCAACGGTCTATGTGAATGGTACGGAAGTCATCTGTCACGAAGGAGGGTATTCCGCCTTTCGCGCGGATGTTACCGGGCTTTGCAAAGAGAAGGGGGAGAACCTCCTTGTGATCGCCTGCAGCAATGAGTATAAGGACAGCGTTTATCCGCAGTCTGCTGATTTCACGTTTTATGGCGGGCTTTACCGCGGAGTGAACCTGATCTCAGTGCCGGAGACCCATTTTAATCTGGATTATTATGGCGGGCCGGGGCTTATGGTAACTCCGAAGCCGTGTGAGGGCAGCTGTGGCGGAGCCATATTTGATATGGAATCCTGGGAGACGAATCCGGATGAGAATTTCACCGTCCTCTATTCGATTAAGGATGCGGATGGCTGCGAGGTGGCTTCTGCGGTGAGACCGGCGGAGAATACAAAAGTGACGGTCTATGTGCCGGATGTGAAAATGTGGGATATGGAGCATCCGTACCTGTACACGGTGACCGCGACTTTGCAGCGCAGGAATGAAGCATATGACGAAGTGTCTGCGCGGGTCGGCGTCCGGAGCTTTTCCGTCGACCCGGACAAGGGATTTATTATCAACGGAAAGGAAACGCCGCTGCGCGGTGTGAGCCGCCACCAGGATCTGATTTATAAGGGAAATGCCCTGACAAAGGAGGAGCATTACCGCGATGCCGAACTGATCAAAGAGCTGGGAGCAAATACAATCCGGCTGGCTCACTATCAGCATAACCAGTATTTCTATGATGCCTGTGACGAGCTTGGCTTTGCGGTGTGGGCAGAAATCCCGTTTATCAGTGTCTTTAACAAAGATCCGGCTGCACATCAGAACTGCATCAGCCAGATGAAGGAGTTGATTGTCCAGAATTACAACCATCCTTCCATCATGTTCTGGGGTGTGTCAAACGAGATTCTGATCGGGGGCATCTCAGAGCAGCTGGTAGAAAATCATAAAGAACTGAATGCGCTTTGCCATCAGATGGATCCGACCAGACTGACGACGATTGCGCATGTGTCTATGACGCCCGTCGAGAGCCCGATTCACAGAATTACGGATATCGAGAGCTACAATCATTACTTTGGATGGTACGGCGGACGGATGGAGGACAATGGTCCCTGGCTGGATAATTTCCACAAGGCGCATCCGGAGATCTGCCTCGGGCTTTCCGAGTACGGCTGCGAAGGAATCATTACCTATCATGGGCCGAATCCGGCGTGCAAGGACTACAGCGAGGAATATCAGGCGCTCTACCATGAGCATATGGCTAAGGTACTCGATGAGCGGCCGTGGATATGGTCCAGCCACGTGTGGAATATGTTTGATTTCGGCTGCGCGGCACGCAATGAAGGCGGTGTGGCCGGAAGGAATAACAAAGGTCTGATGACGATGGACCGTAAGACGAAGAAGGACAGCTATTATATCTATCAGGCATACTGGACGACAAAGCCGATGGTACATATCTGCGGCAGACGCTATGCACAGCGTGCCGGAGAGACAACGGAAATTCGCGTGTATTCGAATCAGCCGACTGTAGCACTTTACCTGAACGGGAAGCTTCTGGAAGAGAAAAGCGCCCAAAAGGTGTTTGTCTTCGAAGCGGCATTGACCGAAGGGTTTAACACCGTGCTGGCTGTTGCGGGAGATGTGAAGGATTCTATCACACTGGAGAAGGTGGAAAAAGAACCTTCGATCTATGTATTGCCGGAAGTAAACGAGAGGAACGAGGGCGTGGCGAACTGGTTCCAGATGGCGGGAGACCTGGATCTGACCGCTCCGATGGAATTCCCGGAAGGATTTGCCAAGAGCGTCAATGCGAAATTGATTAAATTTGATAAAAAGTGACCGCATCGTGGACCTCAATGTGCCGATTGGCGATAAACCGCAGGATAGGTACTATTCTGCGGCTTTTTTCACTTTTTTCATTTCTAACATTTCCTACTGGAAAATCCTGTCGGGATATGTTATGATAGCCGCGGTGTAAGCTCATACCCTTTTGCCGCTCGAATTATATCCTGCGATTTTATCAAATGATTTTAGCCAGAACGGCAGGAAGCAGAGAGCCTTATATTTGTAAAAGAAACAATTTGCATATGGGAACATTACGGAAGGGAATATAAACAGAGGGGAACATAACAGAGGGGAATATAACAGAGGGGATAAGAATGGCGGTAAGAACAACGAACCTGCGGCCGGTTCAGAAAAAGAAGACCGCTTCCGCAAAAAAGGCAGCTCCGAAAAAGAGCCTGTTTGTGAGCAGGTCTGCGCTTTCGGAGCGGGACTATTTTGATTATAATCTTCTGGCAGTCGTGATTCTGCTGACCTGCTTCGGGTTGATTATGCTTTACAGCTCCAGTGCTTATGAGGCGATTGTGGAGAATAATGACGATATGGTATATTTTCGCAAGCAGGCGATTATCAGTGCGGCGGCACTTGTTCTTGCGCTGGTGGGATCACAGATTGATTATCACAGATTGGCGGATTTTTCTCTGCCAATCTATGTGGTTTCTACTTTTTTGCTGATTATTACGAAGTTCGTTGGCAGAGAGGTCAATGGCGCGAAGCGCTGGCTTGGCACGAGCTCATTTTCCTTTCAGCCGGCGGAGCTCGCCAAGATTGCGGTTATTCTGCTTTTGCCGACGCTGATTGTAAAGATGGGCTTCAAGCTCAAAGGGGTCAAACCGGTGCTGGTCATCACGTTTTTTGGCGCGGTATCGTCGTTCTGTACGTACTATTTCACGGACAACCTGAGCACGGCGATCATTATACTGGGAATCACGGTTGTGCTGGTATTTATTGCACACCCGAAGACGGCGCCGTTTGTTATTGCCGCCTGTGTGTGTGCAGTGGGGGTTGCACTTCTGGTTGCCTGGATTATCACGAGCGATGTCAGCGGCGGTTTCCGGATTGCGCGTATTCAGGTATGGCTGCATCCGGAGGATTATTCGAGCTCCGGCGGTTATCAGATTCTTCAGGCGCTGTATGCGATCGGCAACGGCGGATTTTTTGGCAAGGGACTTGGGAATAGCACGCAGAAGCTCGGTTCCCTGCCGGAGGCGCAGAATGATATGATTTTTTCAATCATCTGCGAGGAGCTTGGACTGTTCGGCGCGGCGCTGGTCATCCTGCTGTTTGTATTTTTGCTGTACCGGCTGTTTTTCATCGCACAGAATGCGCCGGATCTGCTGGGGTCTCTGATCGTGAGCGGTATTTTTGTGCATATTGCGCTGCAGGTGGTGCTGAACATCGCAGTAGTCACGAATCTGATACCGACGACCGGTATCACGTTACCATTTATCAGCTATGGAGGAACATCAATTTTGTTCCTGATGGCAGAGATGGGGCTGGCGCTTGGCGTGTCGCGGCAGATTAAATTCAAATAAATCTCAGCGGATAATCTGCAATCCAGGGAAAACTGTAATCCCGGGACAGAAGCTGTGCCGTTTGAGAGACGCATGGCATTGGAATTATGGAAGATCTGAGGAAGGGTGATTCATGCGATACGCCATAGGAATCATGACAGATACTTTAAAATTTTATGATAAGGAAAGAGAACAGGGAAAGAGGAAAAAATGATGGAAAAAGTAAAAACAAGATTTGCACCAAGTCCGACCGGGCGGATGCATGTGGGGAATTTGCGCACCGCGCTTTACGCGTATCTGATTGCAAAACACGCGGGCGGTACATTTATGCTGCGTATTGAGGACACGGATCAGGAACGTCTGGTAGAAGGTGCTGTCGATATTATTTATCGCACATTGAAAAAGACCGGACTGGAGCATGATGAGGGACCAGATAAGGACGGCGGCTGCGGCCCGTATGTGCAGAGCGAGCGCCAGAAGGCCGGTATTTACATGAAGTATGCAAAGGAGCTGGTGGAAAAGGGTGAGGCGTATTATTGCTTCTGTACGAAAGAGCGCCTGGATTCCCTGAAGCAGGAGGTCGCAGGCAAGGAGATTTCAGTCTATGATAAGCATTGCCTGTATTTGTCAAAGGAAGAGGTGGAGGAGAAGCTTGCCTCCGGGGTTCCGTGGGTGATTCGTCAGAATGTGCCCAGAGAAGGAACAACGAAGTTTGAAGACGAGATTTATGGCACGATTGAAGTGCCGAATGAGGAACTCGACGACATGATTCTGATCAAGTCGGATGGCTTCCCGACTTATAATTTTGCAAATGTTGTGGATGACCATCTGATGGGAATCACGCATGTGGTGCGCGGCAACGAGTATCTGTCGTCCGCCCCGAAATATAACCGTCTCTATGAGGCATTTGGCTGGGAAGTGCCGGTTTATGTGCATTGCCCGCTGATTACGGATGCGGAGCACAAAAAGCTGAGCAAGCGCTCCGGCCACTCCTCTTTTGAAGATTTGCTGGAGCAGGGCTTTGTCTCCGAAGCGATTATCAATTATGTCGCGCTGCTCGGCTGGTGTCCACAGGACAACCGTGAGATTTTCTCACTGCCTGAGCTGGTGGAAGCGTTCGACTACCGCCATATGAGCAAATCTCCTGCAGTGTTTGACATTCAGAAGCTTCGCTGGATGAACGGGGAATATTTAAAAGCAATGGACGAGGAGACGTTCTTTGAGGCGGCGAGACCTTATCTGGAGGCTTCGCTTACGAAGGGACAGGATCTGCGCAAGATCGCAGCGATGGTGAAGACGCGGATTGAGGTATATCCGGATATCCCTGCAATGGTGGACTTTTTTGAGACCATGCCGGAGTATGACGTTTCCCTGTACACGAATAAAAAATCAAAATCGACAGTGGAGACCAGTCTTTCGGTGCTTACCGATCTGCTCCCGCGCCTGGAAGCGCAGGAGGAGTTTGACAATGACGCGCTGTTTGCACTGCTGAAGGCCTATGTAGAGGAAAAAGGCTGCAAGGTGAACTTCGTCATGTGGCCGGTGCGGATCGCCGTCTCCGGTAAAGCCATGACACCGGCCGGTGCGACTGAGATTATGGACGTGCTCGGCAAAGAGGAATCCATTTCGAGGATCCGCGCAGCAATCGAGAAGATTAAAGAAGGTTCGGCAAATTAGCATTTTATATAGAAGCAGAGGGATGATATCATCAGCGGAACAAGAGAGTTCAGCGAGGCCCAGAAGCGGGCCATCGCTCATAAGGACGGTCCGGCCATGGTACTGGCCGGACCTGGTTCAGGAAAGACCCTGACCATATCACAAAGGACAAAAAACCTGATTGAGACTTACCAGATCAATCCGCGTGAAATTCTTGTTATTACGTTTACAAAAGCTGCCGCACAGGAGATGCAGAGCCGGTTCACGGCCATCTGCCCGGTCGGCGGTGTGACGTTCGGAACCTTTCACGCGGTCTTTTTTAGTATTCTGAAGCATGCCTATCATTATACCTCCGCGAATGTGATGAGTGAGGATGCGAAGCAAAAGCTGCTCCGCGATCTTTTTATGCGGCATGGCACGCAGGAAGCTATGAATGAGGGGGAGACTATTTCGGAGCTGGAGGCAGAAATCAGCATGGTGAAAAACGAGCGGATTTCTCTGGAGCATTATTACTCCCGGTCCTGTTCCGAGGAAGCGTTCCGCGCCATCTTCCGCGCATATGAGGAAACGCATCGGCGGCAGGGACTTCTGGATTTTGACGATATGCTGACCTGCACCTGGGAGCTGCTTACCCAGAGGGAGGATATTTTGCATGCCTGGCAGCAGAGGTGGCATTACATCCTTGTAGACGAATTTCAGGATATCAATCTTCTCCAGTATGAAATCCTCCGGCTGCTGGCTGCACCGCAGAATAATCTGTTCATTGTCGGGGACGACGATCAGTCCATCTATCGATTTCGGGGCGCGAAGCCGGAAATTATGCTGAATTTCCCGAAGGATTATCCGGATGCCGAGATCATTTTGCTCGACCAGAATTTTCGCTCCACCAAATCGGTTATCCGTGGAGCAGCGCAGGTCATTAATAAAAATGAGCACCGCTTTGAAAAGGATATCCGGGGCGTCCGGGAGGACGGAATTCCGATCGAGGTCAAAGAATTCCAGAATCAGGATCACGAGAGCCTGTACCTGATCAAACAGATCCGGGAGCGCAGGGAGGCCGGTATCCCCCTGAAGGATATTGCGATTCTCGTACGCACGAATCAGGGCGCCGGTCCGTTTGCCGAGCGTTTGATGGAGTTTAACATTCCGTTTGTCACGCGTGAAGCTATGCCAAGTGTGTATGACCACTGGATAGCGAAGGACCTTTTTGCCTATCTGCATCTGGCATACGAAGGATTGGACCGGGCAGAATTTCTGCAGGTCATGAACCGCCCGAACCGCTATCTGAAACGGGAGGCTGTTATGAGTGCATCATCCGGTGGGCGGATGATGCTGCACGGCAACGCTTCTGTTCATAACCAGGCAGGCGCAAAGCAAATGGTTCCATCTGGCGCATCTCAGAGTGCGGGCCAGACAGCGCGAACCGGCAGCCCGGCAACGGTCAGCTTCCCGGCCTTGCACGCATACTATCAGGATAAGGACTGGATGCAGGACCGCCTTACGGTACTGGAAGCGGATCTGAAGCTTTTGCCGGCTCTGCAGCCCTACGCTGCGGTAAATTACATCCGTTTTGGTATGAAGTATGAGGAATTTTTGCGCAGCTATGCAGCCGAGCGGCGGATAAAGCCGGAAGAGCTGCTGAATATTCTGGATGAGATACAGCAGGGCGCAAAGCCTTACCGCACAGTGGAAGAGTGGATGACGCATATTGAAGAGTACAGGGCAGCACTTGAAGAGAATCGGAGAGCTGCGAAGCAAAAAGAGCAGGACGCGGTCACCATTGCTACGCTTCACGCCTCCAAGGGGCTGGAATTTCCGGAGGTTTACCTGACCGATGTAAACGAAGGCATTCTTCCGCACAGCCGGGCTGCGCTTGAGGCGGACTTCGAAGAGGAGCGTCGCCTGTTCTACGTCGGCATGACCCGTGCGAAAGACCGCCTGCACCTCTTTTACATAAAGGAGCGCTATGGGAAGCTGATTGCGCCGTCCGGTTTTCTGGATGTATTTCTTCAATAAATTTCTTCAATAAGTATAAGAAGTATAAGCAGGAATAAGCGGGATTTCGGTGTTCGTTCTGCATTCGATGATAAAACACAATGATTTCCATGAAATCCGGATTCCGGAAAAAATACCATGAAAAAGAAATGTGAAAATTTATAAAAGTGCAAACAGGGGCTTGCAAAACAATAAAAATTGCGTTATGATACACACTGAATGAAAAAAATCATTTGCCTCATATTAATGACTAAGAAGGGTTTTTGGAGTACAGCATGGAGAAAGATCACGCACAAAGCGAAAAGATAACAGAAGAAGCATCGGTCAGAGCGGTTGCCCAGTCATCTGTGCGGCGGCAACAGCCGGAGACGATTGATTTGAAGGAGCTTTTTTTCATGCTCCTTGGTCACTGGAGGATGATCCTGCTGGCAACATTGGCGGGTGCGGTTTTACTTGGCGCTTACAGTACATTTTTACTCGATCCGTCCTATCAGACCGATGCATCTATTTACATAACCAGTACGGACTCCGTGATCAGTATCTCGGATTTGCAGCTGTCAGCGGCATTGACGGAGGATTATGCGAATATTATCTGCAGCCGTACCGTGCTTAATAAGGTGATTGATGAGCTGAATCTTGATATGAATTATAAGTCACTCAGGAATCTTCTTTCGATTGAAAATCCGGATTCGACTCATATTGTAGAAATTACTGTCACATGCAGTGATCCGGAATTGGCACGGGATATCGCGAATGCACTGGTGAATATTGGAGTGAACCAGATTTATCAGGTGATCGGCAGCAGTATGCCGACCGTGATTGATTTTTCAACGGCTGAGTCGGTGGAGGAGGTTTCTTCCAGTCTGAGCTCCTGGCTCGTCAAGGGAGGACTTCTTGGCGCAGTTCTCGTATGCGGACTTTTGGTGATGTGGTCACTTATGGATACCTCCTTAAAGACAGACGAGGATATCAAACGCTATCTTGATCTGCCGGTGCTCTCGAGCGTGCCTTATCATAAGGATTTTTAATCGAAACCAATGTTATCAGAAAGGAGCCCGAATCGATGGGGCAGTATGACACACTTTTTGGCACGGAAGGTAACAGGCAGGAGAAGAAGGATACTACGATATCTCCACAGTTGAAGCCGCTGGCTTTCAGTGTCAGAGAAGCTATCAATCTTTTGCGCGGGAATATTCAGCTGAGCGGATATGATCTGAAGCTGATTTCCGTTACGAGCGCAGTACCGGATGAGGGCAAATCTTCTGTCTCTTTTCATCTGGCACAAAGCTTTGCAAGCCTTCGGAAAAAGACACTTTTTGTCGATTGTGATATTCGAAAGTCTGTATTGAGTGAGCGATATCAGCTTCCGGGCAATCTGGATGGACTGACGGAGTTCCTCTGCGGGACCAGGTCGATCCCGGATGTGGTTTGTCATACCGATGACGGATATCTAGACATGATTATGACTGGCGCTCTGTCGCCGAATCCGAGTGAACTGATTTCCAGTCTGCGCTTTGAACAGCTGTGCAAGTGGGCCAGACAAAAGTATGATTACGTTATTATGGATACGCCTCCTGTCAATACGGTAATTGACGGCACGATTGTTTCGAAGCGCTGTGATGGTACCGTACTCGTTGTTGTCAGCGGTCAGACGGATCGTATGCAGGCACTTCGTGCGAAGCAGCAGCTGGAATATGCCGATGTAAGAGTCCTCGGTGTGGTTATAAACAAAGTCAATGCTTCCAAGGGCCGTTATGGATACGGATACGGCTACGGTTACGGCTATGGCTATGGTTATTATAATAAATATAATGAAGATGAGCCCGGTGAACATAACAAGCATCATAAATTTGGCATTCACCGTAAAAATGATTAGCAGGGTGATTACCTATGAATGCGAATATGCCGGAAACGGATCAGACAGCTCCTATTGATCATTCGGGTCAAAAGGATGAATCTGTGCAGAAGAGTCAGAAGAGTGGCTCTGTTCATGATGGCGGGGGTGCGCACAGCGGTCATCATCACAGCCATCACCATCACAGCCGCAGTCATGCCCGGAAACGGCGGAAAATGATTGCTGCTACCGTCGCTGTTATCCTTGTGGTTTGTCTGGCGACGGGAGGATTACTGGCACAGAACTGGCAGCATCAGAAGAATCTGGGGGTTACGGTCAGCAATTCAGAGGAAAGCGGAGATTCCGGTTCTTCTGAAAATACGTTGACGGGTTCCTACCGCGAGGTTGTTTATAATGGTGAGACTTATACGTATAACAATCTCGTTACCTGTATTCTTTATGCGGGAATTGACTCCACCGGACCGCTGGAGAGTGCCGCTGTTTATGGCAATAAGGCCAGAGCCGACAGCATTGAGCTTGTCGTTTTGGATAAATACAATCAAAAATTGTCTGTCCTGGCAATCAATCGTGATACCATGACGGAGATTCGCCTCTATTCCTCCACGGGAAACGATGATGGTCTGTATACCAGTCATCTTGGATATGCCTATTCCTGGGGTGACGGCGGGGAAGTCAGCTGCGAGAATCTATGCGAGGCGGTATCCCTTCTGCTGGGTGGGATTCCGATTTTGCAGTATGTTGTGACAAATAAGGATTCCATGACCTGGATCAATGATCTGGTGGGCGGGGTTACTGTCACGGTACCGAACTCCGAATTGGAGGAGCAGTATCCGGAGCTTACGGAAGGCGCTGTTGTTACGCTCGATGAGACGAATGTGACTGCCTTCCTGCAGTATCGCGATACCTCAGAGGACTTTACCAATGAAGGGCGTATGGACCGGCAGCAGGCCTACATCACAGCGTATATTCAGCTGCTGCAGCAGATGGATCTGGATGCGTTTGAGGATGCATGGGCTTCCATGGAAGAGATGGAGGATTATCTTCAGACCAGTGTCACCAAAAGTCAGTACCTTGATCTGGCGGAGCTGGTTTTGAGCCTGGACTTTTCAGAAGGGGATTACATTCAGCTTGCCGGAGAGGACGAGGCTGGCGACCTGCATGATGAATTCTGGGTTGATGAAGAAGCACTTCAGGAGACAATTTTGGATTTGTTTTATATCAGTGACTGATTTTTGTCCCAGAATCTGTCGTCTGATATTTTCGGAACCCGGCAGTGGCGGGAATGTTTTTCTGTCGTAAAGGGTTTCCTGAAAGGATTCCAACCGGCGCGGAATTTTCGCTCCGGGAGAAATATAGAACTATTCACTTAGCTAACTCATGAATGGAGGAGAAGTTATGAGAAAGGCAATCACAGCCGTGATGCTGACAACAGCCATGATGATTGGCACAGCGCTTACAGCAAACGCGGCGGCAAGTATCTCGACATTTATTCCGGAGAATCCGGTCGTATCGGAGGATTCGGAAGCTACACTTGCGGAAGGAGCGACGCTCATCGTACAGAATGCTGACACATCTGCTTACGAGAACGAGACGGTTGCTCAGGTTGTTGAGCAGTTCAACGATGACAGCACCGTTACCACGGTGAAGGAAGTCCTTGACACGCTGAGTGTTGATACATCCGGCAATACTAAGACATCTTCCGGTAAGACCGTCAATGCGACGCTCTACGAGGCGATTACCCCGATTTTTGACCTCGCTATTGAGGAGAGCGACGGCACCGTTCATTACATGTCAATTTCCCGGAGTAATTAACTCTCTCTGACGTTGCGACTCTGGCAAGGCT
>JAJQHZ010000057.1 GCA_021199475.1 Lachnospiraceae bacterium | reverse complement strand
GAGCGCCGCCCTGTCACGGCGGAGGTCGTGAGTTCGAGTCTCATCTGGGTCGTTTTGGTTTACGGAATTATTTTCAGGTTCCGCGGATCAGAATCTTCTTTAATATGTGGGGTCTTAGCTCAGCTGGGAGAGCATCTGCCTTACAAGCAGAGGGTCATAGGTTCGAGCCCTATAGGCCCCAGTTTAAAGAAAATCTCGTGCCGATGTGGCTCAATTGGCAGAGCAGCTGATTTGTAATCAGCAGGTTATCGGTTCGAGTCCGATCATCGGCTTTTTGGATTTCAGTATCTGAGATCCGGTGATTATAGCTGGTAGGTATTAGTCAGGCACGTTTAAAATTTAAATCATTTTGGGTGGGTTCCCGAGCGGCCAAAGGGGGCAGACTGTAAATCTGTTGTCGACGACTTCGAAGGTTCGAATCCTTCCCCACCCATTCGTCAGAGATATCTGGCACCTAAAATTTCATATCGCGGGGTGGAGCAGTCTGGAAGCTCGTCGGGCTCATAACCCGAAGGTCGCAGGTTCAAATCCTGCTCCCGCAACTAGAGCAGAATCAAAAGATTCTGCTGTATATATGCCCAGATAGCTCAGTTGGTAGAGCAGCGGACTGAAAATCCGCGTGTCGCTGGTTCGATTCCGGCTCTGGGCATGCTGTTTATTCTCAAATATTTTTTGAGGATGAAAACAGATGGGATATTAGCTCAGGTGGTAGAGCACTTGACTTTTAATCAAGTTGTCCGGGGTTCGAATCCCCGATGTCTCATGAAAGAAAGCCGCCAAAATCAAGGGTTTGCGGCATAGTAAAAGCGTCTCGTGATGAGGCGCTTTTTTCATTTGGTTAACATTTGGTTAACGTTTTTGGAATTTTATGCGTTTCTTTTCAGCATATTACTCAGAGTATCAGCGGCTGCCTGATCTTTCTTTTTTAGCGCGTGAGAATAAATATTCATTGTCGTACTTGTCTGCGCGTGGCCGAGACGATTCGATACGGTACGAACATCCATATTCCCGCTGATCAGCAACGTTGCTGATGTGTGGCGTGTATCGTGGAACGTGATGTCTGACAGAGGCTGTTCATCTGCAGAAAGACCTTCGTTATACTTCCGGATTACTCTTTTGATTGTGTTGTAAGGAGTGGAAGGATACATCTGCCTACCATTATGTTGGATAAACACATAGTTGTTACCCTGCCAGTAACTGCCAAGTGACAATCGGTATCGCTGCTGTTCTGTTTTATATTTTTTTATCAGCTGCATTACATCGTCCGGTACGGAAATGATGCGGACAGAACTTTTATTTTTAGGGATTTTGGTCAATGGTTTTCCTTTTACAATGACCGTATTTTTTGAGATACTTACTGTATTTTGCTCAAAATCAAAGTCTGACCATTCCAGAGCAACAAGCTCACCACGCCGAATCCCGCAGTAAAGCGCGAGATGGAACATTACCTTGTGCTGCAGCTGAATGTTACCGGCTGCAAGCTGTGCATCTACTGCATCCAGAAACACAAGGGTTTCTTCCTGAGTAAAGAAATGTATATCTGAAGTATCACGTTCCTGTTTCGGCGTACTGACACGTTCACAGGGATTTTCTGTAATGACATTCCACTTCACTGCAGTTTCCATCACACTGCTGATAAAGGCGTGAACACGTTTGATTGTGTTGGCAGAATAGCCGCCTGCTTTTCCGTCCTTCCGTTCCTTTAACATGGTATTGTACAAAGTATTGAGTTGGAAAGGCTGAATTCGGGCGAGCTTTAGCTGACCAAGTGCAGGTCTGACGTGTACGCGATAGAGATCCTGATAGTTTGCTACAGTTGTCGGCTGCAGATGTGGTTCCGCGTATTCCGCAAACCATTTTTCTACAAACTCGCTGAAAAGAATTTTTTCACCATCGAGATATTTTCCTGATTTCACCTTGCGTTCGAAATCAAGAGCGAATTCCTGCAGTGCCTTTTGGTTTTGCTTCTCCGTCCGTTTCGGATCAGGTGTGAATGTTGCAGTTTCCAATAGCTGCTTTCCCTGTGCATCCCGGCCGTTTGAAACAGTAATTCTGTATGAACTGCCGCGTTTTACGATAGAAGCCATTTTCTCACTTCCTTAATTTTGGGGTTGAAAAATTGATTGTGCTGGCATATAATATGCTTAACTAGGGAGCCGGAAGGTGACCGTGACTCACCCGACCCGGCGTTAATAGTTAAAAAGCTATAAGAAATAGCCGTCTACCTTCGCCAAAAGTGCAGGACGGCTATTTCTTATTTTTCATGTCCAGAATCGAGACTATCAAAGAAGCAACAGTCAGTAAAACCATGATTCCTTCGTATGTACTCATAATAATCACTCCTCCCCGATAGGTACTCGGTTCAGGTGAGAGACGTCCCCCGGCTCCTCAGGTAAGCATATTATATTGCCAAGGTGCAGATCAAACGGAATGAAACCTAATCTTCCGGGTAAAGGTCAGATGTATCAGTTGCATTTGAATATGGATTTTTGGGATTATAGGATTTTTTGATCAAAGCACCGTTGTCAAATAATCCGCGGAGCATATCTAAAACGAGTTTTTTTCCTTCCTCATTAAAGTTCAAATAGTAAGAAAGAAGCTCTGCAATATCAAAAATTTGAATATTGCTTAGTGTTTTCATTATGGAGGCCACTATTTTTTGCGTAATAGCGATGGAAGCATTTAAATAATACAGTTCATAATCGTTGCCTGGAATTTGTTTTCCCATGTCTATACTTGAATTAATTTCTTCTACAAACTCGGCTCTGTCATCATCTGGTACTACATTAAAATTGTCCGCAGAAAGAAGATCACGCATTGCATCCAGGCTTTCAATCCATGTTTCACGCGAGCAGGAATTAGGCCGCTCTGTTTTTTCAGGAAGTGCACCATTTAGTCTAAGAGACATGTCAAGCAAATCATATGTGCTAATGTCTAATACTTCTGCTAAGCGATGGAGCGATTCGATTTTTGGTTTTCGTTCTCCCTGTTCATATTTTTGTATGGAAACAGCTGAAAGGCCGGAGGCTTTTGCCAATTCCGCGCGAGTTAGTCCTTTTGCTTTTCTGTATTCTTTTAGAGTTTCACCTATATTCATGACGGAAATACCTCCTGTTGCGATATCATAACACATTGGTATGAAAATGAAAAGATACAAATGTATAAAATTTTGAAAAACCAAATATCTTAAATTTCCACTTGACAAGTACATATGTATTAAATATAATAATAGCCAATGGTACAGAAGTACCAAAAGGAGGTGAGCATATGAGAATCGACAGAGTAAAACTTGTTGCAGAATTAGCCAGGCAGGACATGACGCAGCTGCGGCTCGCGGAGCTGGCAGGAATATCGCGGATAACGGTGAATGGCATCGTGAATGGGCGAAGCTGTTCACGGAAAACCGCTGATAAGATCGCAACGACGTTGAAAGTTGATTTGCAGAAGCTTATTTAAGATGACAAATAAAACGATTACGAAAGAGGTGAGGAAATTGACCAATAAACAGATGAGCAGGTATCTGATTTTGCTGGATCGGCGTGGAGCTATTATGAGCCATAGCGGTCCGGACTGGAGGCCGGAATACAACAAGGAACTGCAGCAAATTGAAAAGGAAATGGCTGTGCTTCGGGCAAAAGCAGATGAGGAAGCGGAGCGAAGCAGATCTGAGGATGGACGAACTTCCGTGATGCCGAAAATGGTGCCGTTGACCAAAGAATCGAAAGAAACGGGACTTTCCTATGGCTTTCTTAAGGGATTAATTTCTGAAGGGAAAATAATCTATGTGATGGCTGGGAAAAAGATTCTCGTGAATCACGATTCAGTTCTTGACTACCTGGAAAGAGGTGATTCGGATGGCTGAGAATACATCAAATAATATGACGACTGTTTCGGAAACATCTGGTGGCACAGATGGGAAACAGCCGTCCTTAATTAAAAGCAGTGAAAGTATAACAGATACCCGTCAACAAATCAATCAAAATGGGGGACAAAATTTTGAAAGCCCCAATTTTGAGTCAGCAACAGCGATAAAGGGAAAAGGCAATCAGCTGAGTGAAATTTCAATGACGGAACTGTTTGAGACTGCATTTCCGCCGCGAATCCCGGTTGTAGACGGGGTGTTGTATAGTGGAACATATTTGTTCGTAGGAGCGCCAAAAGTGGGAAAATCCTTTTTTATGGCACAGCTTGCCTATCATGTGGCGGTCGGTTTGCCCTTATGGGATTATCCGGTGCACCAGGGCACGGTTTTGTATCTGGCTTTGGAGGATGATTATGCGAGACTGCAGCATCGCCTGTCGTGTATGTTTGGAGTAGAGAGTACTGATAATCTGTATTTTGCAGTTCAATCGAAAGTTTTGGATAAGGGCTTGAGTGAACAGCTGGAGGAATTTGTAAAGCATCATGCTGACACGAGGCTTATCATTATCGATACGCTGCAAAAGATACGAGAAGTGACCGGGGATAAAAACAGCTATTTCAATGATTATGAAGTTGTTTCAAAGCTGAAAGCCTTTACAGACGCACATGGGAACTGCCTTTTGGTCGTGCATCATACAAGAAAGATGGAGGCGGAGGATAGTTTTGAACTGATATCAGGGACTCAGGGGTTACTGGGTGCGGCTGACGGTGCGTTTGTTATGCAAAAGAAAAAGCGCACAGATAACATCGCTGTTCTGGATGTAGTAGGACGCGATCAGCCAGATCAGGAACTGACGGTTGAATTTGATCGGGAGCGGTGCATCTGGAATTTTCGGAAAGCGGAATTGGACCTTTGGAAAAGGCCGGCAGATCCACTGCTGGAAGCTGTAGCTAATATTTTTGAGGAAGGCATGAATGAATGGAGCGGAAGTCCCTCAAATTTGCTCGAAAAATTGCCGGATGCAGATATACAGGCAAATGTGCTGACCAGAAAGCTAAATGTGAGTGCGGATATTCTCTTTAACGATTATGGAATTTTATATGAGAATAAACGAACTCACAGCGGCCGGGAAGTGAAACTTCAAAAAATCGGCGGAGACAAGCATTATTCTGGTGATTTCAGGCAACGTGACGATATGTGACGGTTGTGACGGTGTTTTAGATACTGACCAGATAAATAAGACACCGTCACGCTTCATTGAAGCGTCTGCTGGCAGAGGGATAGAGATAGAAGGCAGAAACGCAGCCGAATGCGGAATGGTGACGATATAAGAACACTATATAAAATACCGTCACCATCGTCACGACCGTCACGGAAAGGATGATTATAGTGAAGAATGTGCAGATTCCTTATGAATTATTTTTATTATTGCTGCGCTATCATCTGATGGATGAAACTGATGGTGAGGAGCAGATCCGGAGAGGCTTGGAACGGAAGTTGGACTTTATGGTGCGAAGGGAACTCTATTCCAAATCAAAAACAGCCCCGACGGCAGAGGAGCGCGAAAACGCCAGACAGAAATATCTGGACAAGCGTGGAATACCGGACAGCTTTCGCTGGTGATTTTTCCCTTGATGAAAATAACGGGAGCGTGGCACGCTCACGTTAATTACATCAGCGAAGCAGATTGCCGGCCACTGTTGTTTCCGCTTTATTTTGACGCTGCATCGGAAGGTATCTCTGCCGCGGAGGCAATAATCCGCCTTCATAAAATATTAATATTTACGGTATTGAGACGGACGGCGGATTATGCAAGCTACCTAAAGTGTTACCACTTTAGTAGCTTGTGAGGGGGGCACGCCCCCTTCAATCCCCCTTTAAAAGCGCAGGTTATGTGAAACATTATCGACTTGTGAAAGGAGAAAATTCATGAAAAGAGAATTGGCAAGTATTGAATTCGAATATCGTTATGAAGTACGAGAACTTATGAGAGTTATTGATAAATATGTGAGTCAGAATCCGAAGGAAAAAGAGAACAGGACGCTGGAACGATTTTTTGACCTGCTGGATGTGACGGATATGGAGTGGTGATTATGGCGAATAAAACAAGGCCCAGGCAGCTGACGTTCAGAGTGAGCGAGTTGGAATATCAGCAGCTGCAGAGAAAGATTTCCGAAAGCGGGAAAAATCAGCAGGAATATATTCTGGCCTGCGTACTGGGTAAAGGCATTGCCAATACGGATGGCATGAAAGAATTTATTCCGGAGCTAAAACGCATCGGCAATAATTTTAACCAGATTGCCAGATGGTGCAATGAGCGCGGAATGCTGGCAAGTGAAGCGCTGATACGGATGTATGGAGAGGAGCTGAATGAAGTATGGCGGTTATTAAAGCTGTATCTTCAAAAGCTGGCATAGGGCAGGCGATTGATTATGTGACGAAAAAGGAAAAGACTGACCAGAAGCTTGTGAGCGGTCTCCACTGTGTGCCTGAGACTGCAAAGATAGAAATGCAGACGACCAAGAAAGTGTGGGGGAAGACAAAAGGCAGGACATACAAGCATTTTGTGCAGAGCTTTGCTCCGGAGGAAGAAATCACTCCGGAGCAGGCACATCAGATTGCCTGTGAGTTTGCGGAATCCCTGGAGCAGTGGAAAGGGTTCGAGGTGCTGATCGCAACGCATAAGGACAGAGAACATGTTCACACGCATTTTATTGTAAACAGTGTGAGTTATATGGACGGCCACAAGCTTCAACAAAGTCGGTCTGATTTAAAGAATATGAAGGCTTGCTCGGATGATATCTGCCAGAAACAGGGGCTGCATATTACAGAAAAAGGAAAAACGTTTTCAGGAGAACTTCGAGAGGAAACAACTGCGTACCGAAAAGAAATCTATCAGTTTCTGAAACAGGCAGAGCAGGGAGAAGCAAAGAGTTATGTTCAGAATATCGCTCTTGCGATTATGGATTGTAGGGAAAATGCAGTCAGCCGTGAGGAGTTTGTGGAGCAGATGAAAGCACGAGGATACGGCGGAGACTGGAGGGACAGCCGAAAGTACATTACATTTATTGATTTGCGGAGGCAGGAACAGGGAGAGAAGCAATGTAAAATCCGGAATAACAAACTGGAGAAATATTATAACATTGATTTCGGAAAGGAGGCGCTTGAGAATGAGTTTGAAAACAATTCACGAAGCAAGCAAACAGCAGAATATAAGCGAGAACAGGCAAGAGAACAAATCCGATCTGGAGCTAATAGAACAGCAGAGCCGGAGGATAACAGAGCTGGAGGAACAGCTGCAGAAAGAGACAGATCGAGCCGCCCAATCAGAAAAGAAGCTGGAAACCGCAAACCAGACGATACAGACGCTTTCATCAGACAAATCGAAGCTGAAGAACAAAATAGCCGAGCAAGCCGGGCATATCGAGAAGCTTCACGACAGCGATCTGGTGCTAAAGGAAAACGAGAAACTGAAGGAAGAGATTCAGAGCGTAAACGAAGCGGCAGAAGCCTGTAAAACAGAGTACAAACAGAAAGCGGCTTGGCTTGCATGGGAGCAGGGAGAGGCAGAACGGCTCAGGAAGGATGCGGAAGCGGCGAAAAAGAAGGTGGAGGAAGAAAGAAGCCGCCAGGATATGCGTATAGAGAGACAGGCAACAGCATTGTATCATGAGAGAGAAAAAAGCCTGAAAGAAGAATACGAGAAGAAAAAGGCGTCATATCAGGTGTGGGTCATGGCAGGCTGGCGCTGCAGCCTGCTGACCACTGTGCTGATGGCAGCGCGCTCCGAATATTTTATCAGCGACCTGGTGTCCTGCCTTTCTGCAGCAGGACGTTTCCTGCGGTCGCTTTTTACTACAGCGATTGAAGGTGCAAATGAGGCGTCAAAATTGGCGGATAAAATACCGCAGGAGATAGTGGCCATCGTTCTTCACTACATTTTGCTTGCATTAGTCTTTTTGCTGATAGTTGGCATTGCGTTTGCGCTTGTTGCTGTTGTGATGTACAAAATGATAAAATTTTTTGTGAATATTAAATTTGCGGATCTGACAAGTCTCATAGTGGCGATTGTAAGCGTTGCGATGGTTGTGTGTTTCGCAGAACCAGTTTCCAATGTAATCCCATTCAATTTACTTCTTGTAGAGATCATTATATATGCGGTATATTTGTTTGCTCGGATGATTGTGAGCAGCAGACACGAAAGGAGCGGATACAGATGGTGAGAACATGAAACGTTTCAAAGAAAAAGGAAACTCTGAGGAAATGCTTGATTTACATGTATGGTTAAGCATGGTATATACAGAATTAAAAAAAGAGTTATATATGCGGCAGTGCTGTAGCCAGAAATTTTAAAAAAAAAATTAAATTTTTTTGTAACCATTTTCCGGTTAGAATCGTTTTATTAGTGAAAGGCCTTTTAAGACAGACAAAATAAAAGAACCCTGTCTCGAAACTAAAAATGTAGTGATTTCACATATCCATGTGATAGGGAGCGCTCATGAAAATACCAACAGAAGTATTGCTGGAACGATACAAGGATAATGTATTTGCTGCTGCATTCCATATCTGTAAAAATGCTGCGGATGCGGATGACGTGGTTCAGGATACGTTCCTTCAATACTATTTATCAGAAAAATGCTTTGAAGATGAACAGCGCATTCGTTCCTGGCTGTTACGGGTGGCAATCAACAGGGCGAAAGATATCAACCGATCGTTTTGGCGCAGGAACCGGGTTTCTCTGGATGAATACACGGAAACACTGCAATTTAAAAGTGACGATTCGGAAAACCTTTTTGCCCAGGTTATGAAGCTGCCGGAAAAGCAACGGATTGTTATACACCTGTATTATTATGAGGATTATTCGGTGCGGGAAATTGCGGAAATATTAAATTTGAGCGAATCAAATATAAAAATCCGGCTCATGCGGGGACGTAAACTTCTTCGAGAAGCATTAAAGGAGGAATGGGACGATGACGAATAAGGAGAAATACAAAGAGGCGTTTTCGGTGCTTCATGCCTCCGATCACATTTCTTTGGAGGTAGAAAAAATGCAGAAAAATAAAAGAAACAGCCGCAGAAAACAGCTTATCGCAGCATGTGCCTGCGCGGCCATCGTGGCAGGAAGCATGACTGCCTATGCTACAGATCTTGGCGGCATTCAGACCAGAATCCATGGATGGATTAATGGCGAACAGAAAGTTGTGGATGTGACTGTCGAAACAGATGACAGTTATACATTTACCTGGACAGAAGATGGTACTACTCAGGAAGCTTATGGCAAAGGTGTTTCCATAAGTGCTTCAGGAGAAGAGACCGCGCTCTCTGCCGATGAAGTCTTTGAGGGCTTTTCGACCAGTGTAGAGACTGATGAAGACGGCACTATATGGCTTTATTACGAGTCCCATAAAGTGGATATTACAGAATATCTGTCCGGAAGCAGCAAAAGCTGTAAAGTGGCAATCAAAGATAATGGGACGATGACCTATTTCGACATAAAGTCAAATGGCAGCGGCGGATATAGCCTGACATCATCGGATTCGCCGGAAGGTTCCTCTGACGCGTATACGATTGTAGACTGATTCAACTTGTAGATGTGTTACTATCATATTAATTTCCACATCGAAAAAGAGCCTGATCCGGCTCTTTTTCGATGTGGAATGGATATTTCTCTATTGCATTTTATAAAACCTGAATGTTTTTCTATATTGACAACAGCATATTCTTTTTTAAATCGAAGGTTTACCGTAAACAAAATCGGATGAGGCTTGTCAACAGTAGAAATAGAGATTATAATATCAAAAAGCACTGGGGATTAAAATGGCAGGTATTCATGGTGGTAAGAAATTGCATACTGTGAAAATGGGATATTGGTGTTGGAGAATAGATATGAGAAATGTATTGACAACCGAGAATTTGGATAAAAAGTATGGAAAAAATCATGTGTTAAAAGGTTTAACGATGACCGTCCCTGAAGGCTGCATTTATGGATTCGTAGGTAGAAATGGTGCAGGAAAAACGACCCTGATGCGTATAATATGTGGGTTGCAAGCCACCACATCCGGTGAATATAGTCTGTTTGGAGTAAAAAATTCAGATTCAGGCATTCGGCAGTCACGAAAGAAAATGGGAGCGATTGTAGAATCTCCCTCTATATACAAGAACATGACGGCGGAAGAAAATCTGCGGGAACAGTACATGATTCTTGGACTTCCAACATTTGAAGGAATTGACCATATTCTGCAACTGGTGGGGTTAGACAAAATCGGGGACAAAAAAGCTGGAAATTTTTCTCTTGGTATGAAACAAAGATTAGGAATTGCGGTTGCGCTTTGTGGAAATCCGGAATTTCTCGTTTTAGATGAACCTGTAAATGGCCTCGATCTGCAGGGGATTATTGAAATCCGTGAGCTGATTCTTAAACTTAATAAAGAAATGAATATCACATTCCTGATTTCAAGTCATATTCTGGACGAATTGGCAAAAATAGCTACTCATTATGGCTTTATTAACAACGGCAGGATTATAAAGGAAATCAGTGCTGCTGAACTTGAGCAGGCCAGCAGAAAACGCACACGAATTGAGGTGTCTAATCCAGATTCGCTTTCTGCTGTGTTGGATGCAAATCATGTGGAGTATAAAAAGCTGAGAGAACAAATCATTGAAGTGTATGGAGAGATTAATATCAATAAGCTGATGATTGAATTGACGCAGTACGATTGTCAGGTCCTTTCTATCAATATCGCTGAGGAAAGCCTGGAAAGTTATTTCATGAAACTGGTAGGAGAAACAGAACATGCGTAATCTAATTCATGCAGAATTTTATCGATATAAACGGAATGGCCTGATATGGTTGTTGCTTGGTGCAGCATTTTTGAGCGGTGTGATTTTCGGATTGAGTGTAATCATAAATGGCACTTTTGATGATATGTTTATTATCCCATTATCCGTAATTCTGGCTGTTTTCCTTTCATTGGAAGTTGGTCAGGAATACAACGATGGTACGATTCGCAACAAAATTGTTGCAGGACATGGCAGAGGCGAAATATATATTTCTAAATTTGTAATGGCTGTTGTCACGAGCTTGATTATGACTACGGTTTACCTTGTTCCATCTGTTATACTTTCTGCTTTCGTTTTGTGGAACAATCTTCAGATGACTTCGTTTCTGTGTATTTTGTTTGGCTTTTATATACTTAATTTCGTATGGGCAGTAGTCTTTACCTTTGTGAGCTTATTGATTTCTAAAAGAGAAGTTTCTGCAATCGTTAATTTTACTTTAGTTATTGTTGTTATGCTGGCTGCATATCAAATTGAGGCTATGCTGGGACAACCGGAAACCTATCAGAACTATGAATATATCAGCATTGAAATGACACCGGAGGAAGTAAGTCAGGTTAAAGATGGGTCATTTACAGGAAGCTATTCCATTCAGACTGATGATGACGACACAATCACCTATTATAAAGAGGTTGTGTCTGATACTGACGTTGAAGCAAGTAAAAATCCGAGATACGTTGAGCAACCGTGGCGATCCGTTCTTTCCATCATTGACACTGTTTTGCCGAATGGACAAATTAATCTGTATGTAGAGTACTTAACGGATGTTAAATATATTAGTGACATGGAATTGGAGGCAGACTTTGATGATAGCGATTATAGTATAATTTACACATATCCCTTTTATTCTTTGGTGACGGTCATCGTGATATCTGGAATTGGATTGATGATTTTCAGAAAAAAAGAGTTTAAATAGAGATGAAATTGGTTAACGTTTGGTTAACATTGATGCGAAATGTTAACCAAAACCGGGGAAGACGAAAGACGGCAGAAACCGGAAAAACCCTTGATTTATGCGGCCTTCGAGGGACGAGGAAAATTCGAAAAACAGCGATGATTTCACTTTTAATCAAGTTGTCCGGGGTTCGAATCCCCGATGTCTCATTAGAAACGGCTTAAAATAAGCCAGTATTTCCGCCAGTTTTCGATGGCAACCACAAAAAAACACAATCAAAGGGGCAATTAAAACAGAACAATTGTTCGAGCATTAAGAAAGGATTTGCCTGTGTACTTATCAAAATTGAATAGGAAAACGAGCATCTAAATAAGCTTCGTATACAGCAGTGATTGTTGCTATACGAGGCTTATTTTAATGCTTGGATGTAAAATAGAAGGAAATTCCTATGTACATACGGAGAAATGCCTGTATGGGCATTCTGGTGCGTTAGAAGGGCATCCAGATACAAAATTTGAAACGAGAATTTCATTGAACGATATACGAAAGGAGAACATCATGGGCAAACAGTTTACAAGCCTGAATTCCCTGAAAGCCGCACTTCTAAGTGAGACGCGCGAAGCGGTTAAGTCAACGGTGCAGCGCACACATGGGAAATTGCAGGAAGACGTTGAATACTTTTATTCTGCTCCCGAGGGAACATATCATCGGACGGGGCAACTCAAAGCTTCGCCGCAAATTGACGGCCTTTATGAAACAGCGGATGGTGCTATCGGCCAGGTAAGCATCAGTACCAGAACACAGTATGATCCTGCCGGGCGAGATACAGAATGGATTTACAACGCCGCCGAGGATGGAGCACTGTTAGGACACGGCGGATTCTGGCAGAAAACGCTCAAATTCAGCAAAAATTTTGATGAAGAGCCGAAAAGCCTGAGAGATACTGGATTTTTGGGAATGGAGCGATGGGAGAGGGGTTATCGTTGGTTGTATGTACAACTAAATTTGTGGAGTATGTGGATAACTTGTGGATAACCAGTGCATAACTCCTATTTGACAATATAGAATATATCCTATATAATATCACCAAACGGGAGGATAAACAGTATGCCAGTAATATCGCGCTTTCAAGGAATCGTTATAAAAATGTACCTGAGACAGAAAGAGCACAATCCGCCTCATATCCACGCTATATGCGGAGAAACAATGGGAATGTTTAGTTTATCCGATGGAGAGATGTTTGAGGGCGATTTGGGCAGCAAAGAACAACGGCTTGTAAAGGATTTTATCAAAAAATACGGGAAGGAACTTCTTGATATGTGGGAAACCCAACAGTTTAAAGTGCTCCCCCCATTAGTATGATTGGTGGTGATTTCTATGGCACATAGGATAAAAGAAATTAAGACCGGAAACAATTTGTGCCTTATTGCGACTTTCTTAGATGGGACAATTAAGGAATACAATATCGGAAATTTGTTCGCAAAGTATCCGCAATTGAAAGACTTAGAAAATAAGGAACTTTTTGATAGTGTACAAGTTGATGTAGGAGGTTGTGGCGTTTCGTGGAATGACGATTTAGACCTTGATTCTGAAACAATATGGGAAGATGGTGTTTTCGCCGGGAAAGATACGGTTGATGTTTTCTCAGAACTGGCGGCTAAAGTGGCGGAGACAAGAGCAAAAGTCGGCATCACACAAAAACAGTTAGCGGAAAAGACGGGGATTTATCAGGCTGATATCAGCAAAATAGAGCGTGGGCTGAGCAATCCATCCGTTTCTACTCTTCAAAGATTAGCTGACGGAATGGGAATGAATTTATTGATTGATTTTCAGAATAAGTAGTGCAATGGTAGGTGGCGTAAGGCGTTGGAGCAAGGATAGATATGAATAGAGCCTATAATGAAAAAACAGTTGTTGTGCCAAAAACCGAGAATAATGACCGACAAAAAGCATCGCGAAATTTGGAATACCTGGCAAAGCTTGACCGGAGTTTTGAGCAAATGGAACGTGGTGAAGTCATTACAAAATCTTTTAATGAATTAGAAGAAATGTCCCGGTAAACAATACCAAGGCATTGAGGATTTTCTTATTATTGGCATTTCTTACTTATAATATCGGATATCTTGAATGAGAAGGCTTTCCCTATACGCACGAAACACGAAGGACAAGAAGATAATATTCTCGAAGCTTGAAATTCTGGGAAACCTGATGTCGGAGTATTTCAGCGAATCAGCAAGCGAATCGAAGAAATGCGCATGATAGACTGGCGGCTGCTCCCGTGCCTGTTTTGTAAAATGGGTATGGAAGTAGCCGCTTTTCTGTGGTATACTTTAAGAAATCGAATCTTAGAGAACAGGAGGAGAGGGATATGTCAGCACAACCACAAGAGAAAATGTATACAATAGATGATATTGAAGCTTTACCAGAAGGACATAGGGCGGAACTGATTGACGGCGTTATCTATGACATGGCAACGCCATCAAGACAGCATCAAAGAATCAGTATGTCGCTATCAACTGCGATTAACAATTACATTTCCTCGAAAAAAGGAAATTGTGAGGTATACGCCGCGCCATTTGCCGTTTACCTGAATCAGGACGATTACAACTATTTTGAACCGGATATAACTGTAGTTTGCGATCCGTCAAAACTGGATGATAAAGGCTGTCAAGGTGCGCCTGATTGGGTAATAGAGATTGTGTCTCCGTCAAGCCGCTCCATGGATTATATTAAGAAGATGTTCAAGTACAGCACGGCAGGTGTGCGTGAATACTGGATTGTTGACCCGGAGAAGGACTCGGTAACTGTTTATGACTTTAAAGGCAAGAGCGGCGGCAGTTATACGATATCAGATAAGGTTCCGGTTGGCATCTATGATGGAGATTTGCAGATAGATTTCTCTGCGTTGAGTATTTAAAGATACATCTTTGATTTTCGGATGAACCTGCCAAGGCGAAGACGCCCTTGCCCGGAGCGGTTCAGGGCGGCGGAATCGAGTTATACCATTGATTAGCGGAAACAGAATTGATTCTGTGATGGTTTGGATGAATAGAAAACCCCGGCGGTTAGCCCGGGGTATTTTCTTTATTACGTGCTTTTTTGGAAGGATGCAATTTTTCGCGTAACCAGTCAAAAGAATTAATGTCTAAACGAGACAAATAGAATTCATCTGCGGCAATCATGTCTAATGTCAGACACTTATCTAGCAAGTCACAAAGAAAATCCAAGTAGTATCCGTAATTCTGGAATGAATCAGTGTGAGATATGGTTCAATATTGCTCGATAACAAGGTGAATGAAAAGGTGATTACCTCGCAAATGGGACATACGAATATTTCGTGTACGGAGACGTTTTATCACAAAGACAGAACGACACAAAAGCAGAGAATTGATATAATAAGTAGCGTTCCAGAACTTTGTGCGCACTGACCAAAGGCAATCAATGTCAATAGCGAAAAAATGCAGTATTTATCAGGCTTTCAGGCTTTTTATGTTTGACTGACATTTGATTAGTCTCATTCAATTTCAGCGACCTTTTGCAGATAGGAAAAGGATTGTAAAAAAATGCGTTAAGCGGTATAAATAATGATATCACACAAAGGAGTAAAGTAAGGTTATGAAAAAGAACAGGAATGTGCTCAGAAATTTTGCGGTTATGATTTTTTTGCTTTTATTCTGTGCGTGCGGTTCTGTTTTTATGGCTTCAGGGACTGCCGAGGCGGCGGAAACCGTGGAGACGACAGAAACAGAGACAGAGACCACGGCGAAGTCGTCAAAGAAGATAAGTACCTGGTATACGGCAAAATCAGGGAATGTTTATTACTATGACGAGAATGGCAAAAAACTCAAAAGCGGTAAATACAAGATCAACGGGAACTATTATTATTTTGACAAAAAAGGGATCCAGCGCACCGGATGGCAGAAGATTGGCAGTTCCTACTATTATTTTAAGATTGCAAAGGGGAAAAAAGGGTACATGGTGACCTCAAAGCAGGTCAACGGTATCACGCTGAAGAAGAACGGAAAGGCAAAGATGACTTCCTACAGCAGGAAGAAGCTTCCGATCCTTTACAAGGCGAATGTGCTCATGCGTTCTCTCACAAAAAACAGTGATACGAAAAAGCAGAAGCTTCGAAAGGTTTTCGACTATACCGCGACGTATTACAAATACCAGAGCATCGGTTCATTTGTCGGAGGAAGTCAATGGGACCTGTACTATGCGGAGAGGATATTCATCTCAGGATATGTAAGAGGAAATTGCTATACCTATGCAGTGATCTTTGCTTATCTGGCAAATGCGGTCGGGTATCAGGTCAATGTGGTCTCCTCCGGCGGACATGGCTGGGCGGAGATCAACAACCGTGTGTATGATCCGGACTGGGTACGTGCTGACCCGTATCACAGCTATTTTGGCATGGCATATGGGACGACGGGAAAGCTTGTTCCGAACTACGCAAGCAGCCGTGTGTATGTGATAGAGATTTAGCGATCCGTAGTCATCCACACGATATTTCCGCAACAGATCGTATGACGGATCCTCAAAAAGGTGAAAAA
Organism: Lachnospiraceae bacterium; assembly: GCA_021199475.1. Classification (GTDB taxonomy): domain Bacteria; phylum Bacillota; class Clostridia; order Lachnospirales; family Lachnospiraceae; genus Choladousia. Next base: position 1,765 of record JAJQHZ010000057.1, on the reverse strand, counting down.
ACCACGAAATTCAATTTATCTCACGAATGGTTTACATAACTCACATCATTGGGACCTATTTTGATCTCCTCCGGGTTTTTGACGCAAGAATTTTTGAACGGCCTACCTGATGATTACGGACAGTTCGCTGATATTCCATCATTCAAGTGCTTTATCTGCCTCAATCACCTTGTATGCAAAAGCATTATATAACTTCGGATTTTTTGCAAAACAGTTGATTTCACTTCTGCATAGATTTTTCGATGCGTCTTGTCAACAGGAGAAATAGAGATTATAATGTCAAAAAGGAATGGGGATAGTAGAGGAGGAAAGCAGGTGTTTCTGGACAATACATTTATTTTGATGAATAAAGATCGAAAGATTCTGACCTTTCAGGTACACCGTTCAGAGCTTGGGACGCTGAAGTTTGAAGAAATCTCCCGTGAAAGTGATGCTCTCCTGCCGATTGGCTTTTCTGATATTCACTCGTGGATTGCCCACCGTCAGGCGCCTAAACACCGGGCGCATATTGAGAAGCTTCTTCGACTGTGCGGATGCTATGATTTGGAAGGTTATATTCGTGTGACCTACGCATTGAATTTGAATGATACTTTCTGGATCCGTCCCGCGTCATCTGATTTGATCTGGGATCGGGTTTCTCTCTTTCGAAATGATTTTGATGAAACGATTGCGCGTCTGGCTTTTGAGGGTGGGCTGTATGGAGAAAGCTTTTCTACCACATCTCCTGAGTTTGGGACAAGCGGTTCATTTGCAAAATGCTGGATACGGGAGAATGGTAAGATTTATCTGATGAAGCAAGGATCGGAGGGGGCGCGAAACTCCGGATTGGAACCTTATTCCGAGATGTATGCAAGTGAGGTGGCGGCAGTGTTTTGCCGGACGTATGTGCCATATCGAACAGAAATGTTTCGGGGAAAACTGGTTTCCCGATGTCCGCTTTTTACAAATGAACGATCCGGATTTGTGACGATTCATGCCGCGGCCAGGGACATTCTGGATCCGGAAGGTATTCTTTCCTATATGGAGACCTATGGCGCGGATGATAATTTCCGGCGAATGGTCGTGCTGGATGCATTGATTATTAATACAGACCGCCATCGGGGAAATTATGGGATGCTTTTTGACACGGATACGCTTGAAATTACCGGAATGGCGCCGGTGTTCGACCATAATCAGGCATTGCTGCCCTATGCGGAGGAAGAAGATTTTCGGAATATGGATTCCTATCTGGCGGAGCGACCGACCAGGATCGGTGAAGATTTCAATGAAATCGCGTATGGTCTGCTGACACCGCAGATTCGTTCGGATCTGCAAAATCTGTCCGGATTTCAATTCAGCAGAAATCGGGAATATGGCTTATCGGAAGAACGCCTTTCTGTGCTAGATCATTTGGTTAATACACAGATTGACAGGATTTTGCATCGAAAACGTTTATATATCCGACGGTAATTAAGGGAGCAGCACTACTGTGCGCAGCAGATCATATGACGGATCCTCAAAAAGGTGAAAAAACCACGAAATTCAATTTATCTCACGAATGGTAGAAGTTGGTTGCACGAATGGTTATCCCGAAATGGAAAAACATGGTAGAATGGAAATATGATGCGGTCATTGTGTGAGGAGAACCCGAGTCCTCTTATCAGGTCCGCATATAAGAATATTTTCAAAAAAAGGACTTGACGGGTAATGCCAAACTGGGATAGAATTTCGCAGACAGACAGACAGACAGACAGACAGACAGACAGACAGACAGACAGACAGACAG
>JAJQHZ010000038.1 GCA_021199475.1 Lachnospiraceae bacterium | reverse complement strand
CAACAAAGAAGTGGAATCGAGAAAAATATGCAATTTTACCAAAAAGAGGGATTGACGCGACCGGCGATGTGACTTTTTGGGGAAAACGCATAATTTTCCCGGAACTTCGGGAATCGTGCTGTGTCGGATTACGCAGAGCAAAAAAGAAGGAGGAAGTAATAATGAAAAGAAAATGGTTAGCAATGCTGATGTGCGGAGCTCTCGTAGCATCTATGGGTGTTGTTGCTTCTGCAGAGGAAGAGACCGAAGTTGAGGCGACTGCTGTTACGACGGTTGGTCCGGATGATGGCACACATTTTGAGTTGTGGTCTTTCGTAGACGTTCACAATGAGTTCTATGCAAACATGGTAGAAGAGTGGAACGAGCTCAACCCGGACAGACAGATCCAGATTACATTCAGTACATATCCGTATTCTGATATGCACAACAAGCTGATGATGTCCCTGCAGGCAGGCAGCGGCGCTCCGGATATCTGCGATATCGAGATCGGCCAGTTCCCGAACTACAGCGGCTCCGACAGCCCTCTGTACGTTCTGAACGACGCACTTGCTGAGTATGAGGATTCCCTCGTAACCTCCCGTCTGGATGTTTACTCTGACGCAGACGGCAACCGCCTTGGCGTTCCGACACATGTAGGCGCTACAGTAATGTACTGGAACGCAGAGATCTTTGAAGAGTATGGTCTTGACTATACGAACATCACCACATGGGATGAGTATGAAGAGCTTGGTATTGCACTTCGCGATGCGTCCAACGGTGAAGTTTATCTGACCTCCGTAGATACGGGCGGCGTTGACTGGCTGTGGATTGCGATGGCTGAGTATGGTGAGGACTGGACCGGCGGTATCGGCGGCGACGTAGACGTACAGCTTGAGTCTGTTACCAATATGCTTGAGATGCAGCAGAGATGGCTGGAAGAAGGCATCGCGATGATCTCCACTGATGGTCATGTAGACCTTGAGGCTGGTTTCGCAAACATCATGGAAGGCAAGATCGCTTCTTTCCCGAAGGCAATGTGGTACATGAGCCGTTTCACGAGCTATATGCCGGAGATGGAAGGCAAGTATGACATCACGACTCTTCCGGTATTCGAAGAGGGTCAGATCAATTCCGTAGGTATCGGCGGTACCGGTACAGTTGTTACAAATCAGAGTTCTGATCCGGAGCTTGCTGCTGAGTGGCTTGCATGGGCGAAGTGCTCCGCAGAGGGCGAGGCTCATATCTGGAACGACCTTGGATTTGACGTTTGCAACACAGACCTTTGGTATGATGATGATTTCGCATTTGACGACTCCAACGTTTACAATACCTTCTTCCGTGTAGAGCCGTATACGGTTCTTCAGGAGCTGGCTGACAATGACGCGATCGGCACCATCTATACGACAAGCAAGTCCCCGACACTGAACGACTACTTCTGCACCACGACTCTGAACTATGTTCTTGAGGATGGCTGGAGCGTAGAAGACGCACTGCAGGATGCTCAGGATTATCTCGACTTCGAGCTGGAGCAGTAATGCAGGGATGATGTTGGTAACTGTAAGTATATAAAACGTTGACAGTTATCCGTTTCGGACAATTATGCAGATAATCAGGGGAGGCTCGGGAATTGCATTCCCGGGCCTCTTCATATATCAGAAGATTCATGGAGCCAGAGCAGCTTGTTCGATTATGAAAGAATAGCGATTCATCCGCGTAAGTCTGGCGAGACATTTTAGTCCGGAATGTTTATAGGGCAGATATTTTCTGCCAGAATGAGAGAGAGGTTGATTACAGTGAAAAAAGCAAAGAAACTGCTTTACTCTCAGAAGGTAGCACCGTATGTATTTGTTCTTCCGTTCATGCTGAGTCTGATTATTTTCTGGGCGTATCCGTTGGTAACGGGTATCATCATGAGCTTTCAGGAAGTAACGTTCAGCGGTTATACCTTTATTGGAGCAAAGAACTTTGTCAAGCTGATGTCTGATAAATTCTTTGCAACAGCGGTATTGAACAGTGTCGAGTATATGCTGCTGACACTGCTTCTGCTGATCCCGATCCCGATGTTGCTGGCGGTTCTTATGGAAAGCCGTCTGACCAAAGCGAGGGGCGTCTGGAAGGTGATCCTTTACATTCCGGCGCTGACATCCGTAGTTATCTCCGGTATGCTGTTCCGTCTGATGTTCTCCGAGGGCGACAGCTCCCAGATGAACCAGCTGATGCATCTGTTTGGGCAGTCTAGCATCGCCTGGCTGAAGTCAAAGGGAACCGGCTGGGTTGCGTTGCTTCTTCTGTGTATGTGGAGATGGACCGGTGTCAATATGCTGTACTTTGTATCTGGTCTGAAGAGTATTGATAACAGCATATACGAGTCCGGTGACATCGATGGAGCGAATGCGAGACAGAAGTTCTGGTACCTGACGCTGCCGCTTCTGAAGCCGACGATTGTGTATGTAGTTACGATTTCCGTATACGCAGGTCTGTCCATGTTCCTTGAGAGCTTCATGCTGTGGAACGGCAACTCGTCCCCGAAGAATATCGGTCTGACGATTGTCGGATATCTGTACAAGCGAGGTATTGAGAAGAACGATATGGGTTATGCGTGCGCGGTTGGCGTTGTGCTCCTGGTGATTGCGATGGCGATTAATGTCGCGCAGCTGATTGCGACCGGTACGATTAAGGTCGGAAAACACAAAGGGGAGGATGATTAACGATGGCAAATAATACAACAAAACAGAGGACAATGGAAGATAACCATAAACTCGCTTCGTTCCTGGCTACTGGATTATTTGTAATCATCTGTCTTCTGATTGCGTTTCCGCTTCTTGCAGGTCTGACTGCTTCCTTCCGCCCGGCGAGAGAGATTTTCCAGAATGGTATGTCTCTGAACCTGAAGGTAAAAGAGTGGAGCCTTGACAATTATTCGTATCTGTTTACGATGTTTATCAATCCGCATACATCGGATACGACTGCGATTGCGGACTCTCAGAAGTACTTTATGTGGTATCGGAATTCTCTGGTACTGACCTGTGAGACTGTGATCCTGACCCTGCTGATCTGTTATTTTATTGCATATGGACTTACGATGTATAAGTTCAAGTTGCAGGGCTTCCTGTTCTTCATGGTTATCGGTACGATGAGTGTTCCGTTCGAGATTCTGATGCTCCCGCTGTATCAGGAAGTGACGACTCTTGGAATCATCAATACGAATGCAGGTGTTATCTTGCCCGGCCTATGCGCGGCATCGACGATCTTCTTCTTCCGGCAGTACATGACCAGTTTGCCGAAGGAACTGCTGGATGCGGCGCGTGTGGATGGCTGTACCGAGTACGGCATCAGCGTGAAGATTATGATGCCGATCACCAAACCGGCATTCGCTTCCATGGCGATCCTCTGTGCGATGGGTTCCTGGAACAATATGCTGTGGCCGATGCTTGTTTATCGTGACACAAGCAAGTTCACACTGCAGATTGGTTTGAACACGCTGCTGACCCCGTATGGCAACAACTACGATCTTCTGATAGCAGGCTCCATGTTCGGTATCATCCCGATCCTGATTATCTATCTGATCTTCAACAGATATCTGGTAGACGGTATGACATCTGGCGCTGTAAAGGGCTGATGGGAATTCAAGCTGTGGCAGCAAGTGCGTGAAAGTGCTGGCTGGTTTGTAATTTATGATTTTTGTGACTTTAAGACTGGAGCCGCGCCGGACGGTTTGCGTTTGACGCGGCTCTTGCTGTAGGTATAAACAAAAATATTACATCTGAAGCAGGGAAATCTCAGGTATCGAATACCTGATAACTCAAAGATGAAACCATTCAGATTCTGGATGCGGAATCACCGAGAATCAAAAAAGACCGGAATGTTTATACGGAATATGAGGGGCGTATGAACAAATGCCGGCATAACAGGAGGAAAAGGTATGGCTAAGAACGCAAGAATGATTTTGGACCGGGCGTTTCAGATTTCGGAAATTGATGAGCGGATCTATGGCTCGTTTATCGAGCATCTGGGCCGCGCGGTCTACGACGGGATTTATCAGCCGGGGCATCCGCTCTCGAATGCGGACGGCTTCCGCACAGACGTGATTGACCTGGTGAAGGAGCTGAATGTGCCGATTGTCCGCTATCCGGGCGGCAATTTTGTCTCCAGCTTTAACTGGGAGGACAGCGTGGGTCCGGTATCGGAGCGTCCGCACCGCCTGGAGCTGGCGTGGAAGAGTCTGGAGAAGAATGAAGTAGGCCTGCATGAGTTCAGCAAATGGGCAAAGGCGGCGAATTCGGACGTGATGATGGCGCTGAATCTTGGCACGAGAGGAATCGCGGATGCCTGCAACCTGCTCGAGTACTGCAACCATCCGGGCGGGACGAAGTACAGTGACCTGCGCATCAGCCACGGACAGAAGGAGCCGTACGGCTTCAAGACCTGGTGCCTGGGCAATGAGATGGATGGACCGTGGCAGCTCGGACACAAGACGGCTGACGAGTATGGCCGTCTGGCGGAGGAGACCGCGAAGGCGATGCATATCATCGACCCGACGATTGAATTTGTCGCGTGCGGCAGCTCGAACCGCGGGATGCCGACCTACGCGGTGTGGGAGGACACCGTACTCAGCCACTGCTATGAGTATGTGGATTATCTTTCTCTGCACACCTATTACGGCAACCGCAGCAACAACAGCAACGATTTTCTTGCAAAGTCCGACGACATGGACTATTTCATCAGGGAAATCATCGCTACCTGCGATTACGTGAAGGCAAAGAAGAGAAGCAAAAAGGATATGTATTTAAGCTTCGACGAGTGGAACGTGTGGTATCACTCCAACGAGGCGGACCAGAAGCTCAAAGACGAGACCCCGTGGCAGGTCGCGCCTCCGCTTCTCGAGGACATCTACAACTTCGAGGACGCGCTTCTCGTCGGCCTGATGCTGATCGTGCTCCTGCGCCACAGCGACCGCGTGAAGGTGGCCTGCCTCGCGCAGCTGATCAACGTCATCGCGCCGATCATGACCGACCCGAACGGCGGCGGAGCATGGCGGCAGACGATCTTCTATCCGTACATGCACGCGTCCAAATACGGCCGCGGCATTGCGCTGATGCCGGTCATGGACGTGCCGAAGCATGACACCAAAGAACATGACGCCGTCACGGACATTGAATCCGTCAGCGTCTACAACGAAGAAAAAGGCGAGCTGACCATCTTTGCGGTCAACCGCAACCTGGAGGAGGACGTTGTCCTCGCGACCGATGTCAGAAGCTTTGAGGGCTATCGACTCGCAGAGCACATCGTACTGGAAAACGATGATCTCAAGGCCGAGAACCATTTCGGCGACGAGAAGGTAGCGCCAAAGAGCACCAGTCAGTCCTCGATGGACGGCGGCACCGTCACCAGTATGCTGCACAAAGCATCCTGGAACGTGATCCGGCTGGTGAAGGAGTGAATTTACCTGGCCGGTCAATAAAATTACAGAAGTTTTCGTGCAAATCATTGCTTTTTTCGTGCAAATGATGTATACTGCTTACAATATATTGGAAAGGATTTGATTGTATGGCAGGAACTACTACGAATATAAGTATCCGAATGGATTCCGATTTAAAAGCGCAGGCAGAAACATTATTTTCTGAACTGGGGATGAATTTGACGACGGCTTTTAATGTTTTTGTTCGTCAGTCGCTTCGGGAAGGGAGAATTCCTTTTGAAATTTCATTAAATCAGCCAAACCAGGAGACGGTAACTGCAATGCTGGAAGCGGAAAGGATAGCAAAAGATCCATCTGTAAAAGGATATACAGATCTGGATGAACTGTTTGCTGACTTAAAGAAATGAGAAAGACAAAACTTGTTGTAAAACCAACGACGCAATTTAAAAAAGACTATAAATTAGCATTGCGCCGTGGCTTGAAAATGCAATTACTGGATGATGTGATTGCTGCGCTTTCAATGGGTGAAACCCTTTCGGAAAAATATAAAGATCACCCTTTAAGTGGTAATTGGGCGGGACACAGAGAGTGTCATATTTTGCCTGATTGGCTTCTTATTTATCGCATCGAAGAGGGAGTGCTGGTGTTAACTTTGTCCCGGACCGGGAGCCACAGTGATTTGTTCGGAAAGTAATAGAATCCCCGCCATACTTAGTGATGGTGGGGATTCTCATATATCATAATGAACTCCTAATGAACTTCTCAACATTTCGTCGTGAAGCCCCGCCACAGGGTGGCTGAAAACATCCTGTGGCGGGGCTTACGCGGCTTCGTCTTAAGTGCTTACGCTCCGATCGCATTTCCGGTATACAGCTGGTAATACCGGCCCTTCTGCTCGATGAGCTGGTCGTGGGTGCCGCGCTCGATGATGCGGCCCTGCTCGAGTACCATGATGCAGTCGGAGTTCTGCACAGTCGAGAGACGGTGCGCGATCACGAAGGTGGTGCGCCCGCTCATCAGATGATCCATGCCCTCCTGCACGATGCGCTCGGTACGGGTATCGATGGAGCTGGTCGCCTCGTCGAGGATCAGCACCGGCGGATCCGCGATGGCCGCGCGGGCGATCGCAAGCAGCTGCCGCTGGCCCTGGCTTAAGTTCGCACCGTTGCCAGTCAGCATGGTGTCATAGCCCTGCGGCAGCCGGCGGATGAAGCCGTCCGCGTTCGCGAGCTTTGCGGCTGCCACGACCTCCTCGTCGGTCGCGTCCAGCTTGCCGAAGCGGATGTTTTCGCTGACCGTTCCGGTGAACAGGTGCGTATCCTGCAGCACGATGCCGAGCGAGCGCCGCAGATCGGCTTTCTTGATCTTATTGACGTTGATACCGTCATAGCGGATCTTCCCGTCCTGAATATCATAGAAACGGTTAATCAGGTTTGTAATCGTGGTTTTGCCGGCGCCGGTAGAGCCGACAAACGCAATTTTCTGCCCCGGCGTCGCGTAGAGCTTGATGTCGTGCAGGACGATTTTTTCATCCGTGTATCCGAAGTCTACGCCGTCGAAGACCACATCGCCGGTCAGCTCCTTATAGTCTACCGAGCCGTCCGCCTGATGCGTGTGCTTCCAGGCCCAGCGCCCGGTCCGGGTGTCAGATTCGGTCAGCACGCCATTGACCTCTTTTGCATTCACCAGCGTTACATAGCCGTTGTCCGTCTCTGATTCTTCGTCCATCAGGCGGAAGATACGGTCCGCGCCGGCCATTGCCATGATGATGGAGTTGAACTGCTGGCTGACCTGATTGATCGGCATACTGAAGCTCTTGTTGAAGGTCAGGAAGCTGGCCAGACCGCCGAGCGTAAAGCCGCCGACACCATTCAGCGCCAGAATGCCGCCGACGATCGCACAGATTACGTAGCTGACATTGCCGAGCTGCGCGTTGATCGGGCCTAAGAAACTGGAATAGGTCTGTGCATTGTCCGCGCTGACACAGAGGGCATCGTTCAGCTTCGTAAAGTCCTTCACACATTCCTCTTCGTGGCAGAAGACTTTTACCACCTTCTGACCCTTCATCATTTCTTCTATATAGGCGTTGACATTACCTAAATTTGTCTGCTGCTCCCGGAAATATCTGCCGCTTAATGAGGTTGCTTTTCTGGTAAAGAAGAGCATGACGCAGACCATAACCAGTGTCACACCCGTCAGCGGAATACTCAGAATCAGCATACTGATGAATACACTGACGATGGTAAAAGCGGAATTGATGATCTGCGGAATACTCTGGCTGATCATCTGGCGCAGTGTATCGATGTCGTTGGTGTAGACAGACATAATATCGCCGTGTTTGTGCGTATCAAAATATTTAATAGGCAAAGTCTCCATATGGGAGAACAGGTCGTCTCTCAAGTGCTTGAGCGTACCCTGCGACACCGTCACCATGATGCGGTTGTAGAGGTACGTTGACGCGACACCGAGTGCGTAGAAGCAGGCCACGCGACCGATCGCGCGGGCGAGCGGACCGAAGTCCGGATTGTCCGTCAGCAGAAACGGCGTGATGTAATCGTCAATCAGGTTTTTCGTAAACAGTGTACCCTGTACGTTCGCCAGTACACTGCAGCAAATCAGAATAAATACAATAATACAATGGAATTTGTAATCGCGGAAAATGTACCCCATCAGCCGGGCAAGCAGTTTCCCCGGATTCTGTACCTGCGGCTTCATTCCGCGGGGCTGTCCTGATCCTGGTCCTGGCATAATCAATCACCTGCCTTTTCATCAAAATCACCGCCGCCGTTCGTCTGAGATTCAAATACCTCGCGGTAAATCTCACTCGAAGCAAGCAGCTCTTCGTGGGTTCCAAATGCGCTGATTTTGCCCTCGTCCATGACGATGATCCGGTCCGCATCCTGGACACTGGAAACGCGCTGCGCGATGATCAGCTTCGTCGTGTTCGGGATGTCCTCCCGGAATGCGAGGCGGATCTTTGCGTCGGTTGCGGTATCCACGGCGCTTGTGCTGTCATCGAGAATCAGAATTTTCGGATTCTTCAGAAGGGCGCGCGCGATGCAGAGACGCTGCTTCTGCCCGCCGGAAACGTTGGAGCCGCCCTGCTCGATGTAGGTGTTGTACCCGTCCGGAAATGCCCGGATAAAATCATCCGCGCAGGCCAGACGGCAGGCGGCCTGACATTCCTCATCCGTCGCTTCCTTATTACCCCAGCGCAGGTTTTCGTAAATCGTGCCGGAGAACAGGACGTTGTTCTGGAGCACAACGGCCACCTGGTTGCGGAGGACTTCCATATCATAGCTGCGGACATCGTTTCCGCCGACCTTCACAGAACCCTCGGATACATCGTACAGACGGCTGATCAGGTTGACCAGACTGGTCTTGGAGCTTCCGGTGCCGCCCATGATACCGATCGTCTCACCAGAGCGGATATTCAGATTGATGTCGGAGAGTACGTACTCATTGCTTCCTTTATGATAGGAGAAATTTACGTGGTCGAACACAATGCTGCCGTCCGGTACATCCGTCAGCGGCTGTTCCGGGTTCGCCAGATCCGGCTCTTCATCCAGCACCTCGCAGATACGCTGAGCGCTCGCTACACTCATGGAGATCATGACGAATACCATGGAGAGCATCATCAGACTGGAGAGAATGTTCATGCAGTAGGTCAGAAGGCTCATCAGCTCGCCGGTTGTCAGAGAATCCGCAACGATCATTTTCGCACCGATCCAGCTGATCAGGATGATACAGCTGTAAACCGTAAGCTGCATCAGCGGGGCATTGACAATGACATTGTGCTCTGCCTTTACAAACAGCTTGTAGATGTTTTCACTTGCCTTATTCAGCTTTTTGGTCTCATAGTCCTCGCGCACGTACGCCTTTACCACACGAATCGCGGAGACATTCTCCTCGATGGAGGCGTTCAGGTCGTCGTATTTCGGGAAGACCTGCTGGAAATACTTGGTTGCATGTATAACCAGAAGAATCAGAACCGTGCCGAGAATCAGCGCCGCAATCAGATAGATGGAGGCCAGCCGTGCATTGATCATAAAAGCCATGACCAGCGCACAGATAATGCTCGCCGGTGCGCGCATCAGCATCTTCAGAATCATCTGGTACGCGTTCTGAATGTTTGTCACATCCGTCGTCAGACGGGTGACCAGCCCTGCAGGGCTGAATTTGTCAATGTTGGAGAAGGAAAAGGTCTGGATGTGGCCGAACATCTCCGCGCGCAGATTCTTCGCCAGACCGGCAGAGGCCTTTGCGCCGAACCGTCCGCCCAGCATACCGCCCGCCAGACCGATCAGTGCGCAGACAATCATCAGCCCGCCAATCCGGTAAATATGCCCGATGTCACCGGTATTGACGCCGTCATCAATGATAGAAGCCATCAGAAACGGGATCATCGTCTCCATGATGACTTCCAGCAGCATGAACAGCGGCGTGACAATTGAAGCATTCCGGTATTCCTTAACCTGTTTCGCAATTGTACGAATCATTAGGAAGCTCCTTTCTTAATAGTGAATTACAATCTTTTTGCAAAGCATCGGAGAAAAGCCTGTATGAGAAAAACTTTACTGAGTCCCGGTGTCTTTACATGAAAAGACACCGTCGTGTCATAATCTCGCACGCAGACGGCATCTTTTCTGATTGCTATTTATGATAGACAAAATGGGAATCAATGTCAAGAGAAAAATGTATAAATTAAGGTATCAGAATGCAAGCTGGCTAAAATCAATGGAGAAATCCGGATAGATTCCGACCGGAACAGTATCGGCAAACGAATACTCATTCTGCTCGTTCTTCTCAAAGCTGTAAACGGTGACGCGGTCCTTGTCCGGATCCACCAGCCAGTACTCGCGGACACCTGCAGACTGATATTTAATCAGCTTAATCAGATAGTCCATCTGACGGCTTCCGGGCGATACCACTTCAATCACCCAGTCCGGCGCGCCCTCGCAGCCCTTGTCATTCAGCTTTCCGGGATCGCAGATGACGGAAATGTCCGGCTCCACATAATTGGAATCATCCTTATTTAAAAAGACCGCAAATGGTGCGATATCCACTTCACAGGAGCCGTGGTTTTTGTCGATGTAGTTCCCTATAATGCGAGATAACGCGCCGATTAGCCGCTGATGCTGCCTCGTTGGGAAAGGCATGTAATAAATCCGGCCGTCGATCAGCTCTGCCCTCAGGCCCTCCGGCAGGCTGTAGATATCATCCGTAGTATAACGCTTTTTTTCTGGCAATGGACCTGAAGCTCCTTCATCAGAAAATTTTGCATTACCATCCGATTTTGTCTCTTTTATCATTTGGTACAGAACCTGCCTTTTCTTTTGTAATACTATCAAACTTGTAACGGATTCCGGCCAGCAGTCCGCAGATTCCTTATCTGATCTGGTCACCGCTGTTCGAAAACGTTAACAAAAGTATAACATATGTTTGCTATCGTCCGCAAGGAAAAAACATGTTGGAAAAGCGCGAAAACGGGATTGATTTTTTATATGAATCCAGTATAATGAGTTCACTACTTTATTTTGTGACAGGGGGAAAGCAGCCCATGCAGCCATTATCACAGTCGCGCGCGCCGATTTATGAGGCACTGGAGCGCTTAAAAAGAAGAAGAGTCGTTCCCTTTGACGTTCCGGGGCACAAGCGGGGACGGGGGAATCCGGATCTGGTGAATTTTCTGGGGGAGAAGTGTGTCGGCATCGATGTGAATTCCATGAAGCCGCTGGATAATCTCTGCCAGCCGGTCTCTGTCATTAAAGAGGCCGAGCAGCTGGCGGCGGAGGCATTCGGTGCCTCGCACGCGTTTTTTATGGTCGGCGGGACGACCTCGGCAGTGCAGAGCATGGTGCTCTCGGTCTGCCACGCAGGCGATAAAATCATCCTCCCGCGCAATGTACATAAAAGCGTCATCAACGCGCTCGTGCTCTGCGGCGCGATTCCGGTCTATGTGAACCCGGAGGTGGAGCCGAAGCTGGGCATCTCGCTCGGCATGAAGGTGTCCGAGGTGGAGCGCGCGATCCTGGATAATCCCGGCGCGGTGGCAGTGCTGGTCAATAACCCGACCTATTATGGCATCTGCTCGGATATCCGCTCTATCGTGGAGCTGGCGCACAAATACGAGATGATGGTGCTGGCGGATGAGGCGCATGGGACCCATTTTTATTTCGGAGAGAATCTGCCGGTCAGCGCGATGGCAGCGGGGGCGGATATGTCTGCCATTTCCATGCACAAATCCGGCGGAAGCCTGACCCAGAGCTCCCTGCTTCTGACGGGCGAGCATGTGAACTGGGAATACGTCCATCAGGTCATCAATCTGACGCAGACAACCAGCGCTTCTTATCTTCTGATGTCCAGCCTGGACATTTCCCGGCGAAACCTTGTTCTTCACGGCAAGGATGCGTTCGCGAAGGTAGTGGAGATGGCGGAATACGCCCGCTCGGAGATTAACGGCATCGGCGGCTATTACGCCTACGGCCGGGAGCTGATTAACGGGGACAGCATCTTTGATTTTGATGTGACGAAGCTGTCCGTCTACACGCGTGATCTGGGACTCGCCGGCATCGAGGTCTATGACCTGCTGCGCGACGAATACGACATTCAGATCGAGCTGGGCGACCTCACGAATATTATGGCTTACATTTCCATCGGCGACCGCATCCAGGACATCGAGCGGCTGGTCGGCGCCCTGTTTGACATCAAACGGCGATACACCAAAAGCTCCGCGAAAATGCTGGATTCTGAGTACATCAATCCGATCGTGCTCGAGTCGCCGCAGGCCGCTTTTTATGCGGAAAAGGACTATTTGCCGATCCGCGCGACCGTGGGCAGGACCTGCGGAGAATTTGTGATGTGCTACCCGCCGGGGATTCCGATCCTCGCGCCGGGCGAGATGATCACGCAGGACATCATCGAATATATTTTATATGCGAAGGAAAAAGGCTGCTCTCTGCAGGGCACCGAGGACCCCGAGGTCGAGTATCTGAACGTGCTCAAGGACGAGCGGCAGGTATGGAAGGATTAAAAAAGAAGCACTCATACTGAGCCTTTGTTGATCGAAAATCGGTTGACAGGTAACGACAAAAGCGTTACAATGCGTGACAAAGGAGGTGCATATCATGGAAAAAACGGCAACCTTGAATTTGCGGGTAAATCCGACGGTTAAGCAGCGTGCAGAGGATATTTTATCAAAACTGGGAATTCCTATGTCAACGGCGATCGATATGTACTTAAACCAGATCTCACTTACGGGTGGAATTCCCTTTGCAGTGACATTGCCAAAGGCACCGGATGGAATTAACGCAGACTTGATGACCTCTCAGGAAATTCATGCAAAATTACAGAAAGGGTATGATGATATCGCGGTTGGACGGGTACAAGACGCATCGGAAGCATTTGAAAAATTCAGGGAGAATCATTAGATGAAAAAATATTCTGTACAAGTGACAGATGTATTATACAGCGCCTCGGATATACAGAGCAGATTGAAATAATACGCACTTCCGATTTTTCAGAGTATTGAGTGACAGAAGGAGACGGGCGACATGGATCTTTGGTTTTCAGATTATCATGCGGATCAGATTAAGATGTCCGTGAAGGTAAAAAATCAGCTGCTGGGGGAACAGACAGAGTTTCAGCGGATCGATGTGTTTGATTCCGACGAGCTGGGGAAGTTCCTGAGCTCCGATGGAAAGATCGTCTTTTCTGAAAAGGACGGTTTTATCTACGACGAAATGATCGTGCACGTGCCGATGGCGGTGCACCCGAATGTCAAAAATGTGCTGGTGCTCGGCGGCGGCGACGGCGGTGTGCTGCGCATGCTCGAGCGCTACGACGGAATCGAGTGTATCGATGTGACCGAGCCGGACCAGCGTTTTGTCGAGGTCTGCCGCGAATTTTTCCCCACGATTGCTTCCAGCCTGGACGACCCGCGCGTGCGCTTTTATCACATCGACGGTCTGAAGTTCCTGCGTACCAAGCAGGGCGAGTATGACCTGATCATCAACGATGCGATTGACCCCCTCGGGCACAAGGCAGGCCTGTTTACCCGCGAGTTTTATGGGAACTGCTACCGGGCTCTCAAGGAGGACGGCATCATGGTATATCAGCATGGCAGCCCGTTCTATGAAGGGGACGAGGAATCCTGCCGCCTGATGCACAACAAGGCCAGCCACAGTTTCCCGATCAGCCGTGTCTATCAGGCGCACATCCCGACCTGCTCCTCCGGCTACTGGCTGTTCGGCTTCGCTTCAAAAAAATACCATCCGCTGCGTGATTTCGATGGCGCCCGGTGGGAATCCTACGGTATAGAGACGGATTATTATACGCCCAACCTGCACCGGGGCGCGTTCATGCTGCCCAAATACGTCGAGGATATGCTGCGCGAGGAAGAGGGGCGGAAAGAGCGGATGAACCTGTAAAATGTGCTGGTGATTCCGCAGGCGGGGAAGCGGAAGGCTCCTCATTGATGGCACTGTAGTCTGCTGACTGCAAGAGGAGTGAAATGAGGTAGAAGGAGCACATGGAGCATGAAAGGGAGGGGCAGCGTGTGTGACATCAGGCTATTCAGACGTGCGTGGCTGGACTTTAAATCTGCCGAGAATCTCCTTGCCGTTCCGGTGAACGATGAGGCATATATAAACAATGTAGCTTACCATCTGCAGCAGGCGGTGGAAAAGACACTCAAAGCATTCCTTGAATGTGTAGGAGTGACCGTGCCGAATACTCATGATATCGACAAACTGGTGCGCATGTCAGGGAATAATGGTTCCTGCGCCATTGTGACACAGTGGATTGAGGAAAAGGCTGATATGCTTACGAGGTGGGAGACGGATACGCGGTGTGATATTGATTATTGCGTGGAGAGGAACAAAGCAGTCGAAGGCTTTGAGGAAATCCGGGCGTTTCTGGATGTGAATGGGCTGAAGGAAGAGCTGCGTGATGAATTAAAGATGGATGAACAGAAAAACCGGCTGAGAGAATTTTTTCCGAAAAATTTTGAGCCCGGCAGCGATTTTGAGTGGAATTGTTTTTACCAGATTTACCGGAAAAAACTGGAGAAAACCGCTGATAGGCCATAAAAGCCCTGCTGTTCTATGTATGGAGGCGTAGATTGAAATTTAAAGCGCCAGAAGCTCTTTGATTGCGTTCTCCCGTGCGGAAAAGTCCAGCTTCTTCCAGTACGAAGCACAGGGGTTGTCCGGGTATTGTTTAAAAATTGATTCGGCGACCGGATTCTGACGCAGAGAAGAAAGAAAAAGAACCAGCGCTGCGTCGGATTCTGGATTGTCAGGAGCTGCAACCGGGCGTGCGGAAGTCTGCGTGCCCGGAATTTCTTCGACAGACTTCGGATTTGATTTTTCCGGAGCGATCGCCCGGATTCCATATTCTAACATATTCAGAATCTCCTCTGCCTTTTCTACGCAGAGGTTTTCCATTTTCTGCGTCTCTTTCGTACAGGCCTCAGTGAGAGCAGCGGGAGAGGCATCTGCGGCGGAGGTTTGGGCGTAAAGCTCGTAGCCTGTTTCCTGCACGGCAAGAAGTGCCTGCCGCATTTCTTCCAGCTCAGAATCAGAAGAAAGCCCGTGTTCGCGCCGTATCTGGAGGATTCCCCGCTCCTTTTCGAGAAAGGCGTCAAGGAATGGAAGCGGTGAAGGTGTGCTCTGCTGTGGATGGCTTTTGCGATATTGCTTCTGAAAACGCGTAAGCCGGTCGGCTGCGTCTGTGAAGCGTTCTTTTTGCCTGCGGGCGTTGCGCCATTCGTTCAGCTTTCCATCGATACAGGAGAGTATCAGGTGTACGAAATAGAGCTGTTCTTCAAAAGGGCTTTCGGAAAACAGGATCCGGCATGCCTCCATTGCCTGTTGATCCCCGGAGAGCATCAGAGCGACCGGAAACTGCTGCCCCTTGGAACGGTACAGCTGGTAGAAGAGCGCGAATTCTTTTGCAAGCCCGGTATCCTGCAGATACTGGGAGACCAGCCTTGCATCAACCGGAAAATCCAGCAATTCATATTCCTTCAGCATACAGGAGAGGTCTTCCCATCCGCGCGCAGTTGCAAATGAGCGACTTGCATAAGTCTGCCGGAGAATATAAAATTGTCCGGGATGGGTGTCCAGATAGGCGAGAATCGCTCCATGGACCGCCTCGCTGAGCGCGTAGGAGCGCCAGGCGTTGTAGTCCGCTTCCACAGGGATGTATTTCAGCCGATCCAGTGTCGCAATGTCAAATTCGTGCACGGATTTGTTGTATTCGGGCGGGTTTCCGGCTGCTGCGAGCACCCAGCCGTCCGGCAGCCGATGGCTTCCGAAGGTTTTGTTCTGCAAAAACTGCAGGATCGCGGGGGCAAGCGTTTCTGAGACACAATTGATTTCATCGAGAAACAGAAGCCCGCAGCTGACGCCTGTTTCCTCCATGCAGCGGTAGACACTCGCAATGATTTCGCTCATTGTGTATTCTGTGACTGCATATTCTTTCCCGCCAAACATGCGCCGTTCAATATATGGAAGCCCCATGGCGCTCTGACGGGTATGGTGTGTCATAGTATATGAGATAAATCCCACCTGGCATTCTCTGGCAGCCTGCTCCATAACTGCGGTTTTTCCGATACCGGGAGGCCCGATCAGGAGCAGCGGGCGCTGCCGCAGGGACGGCACAGCAAAGGAACCGTCCTCTTTCTTTGCGGTGTAGGCGCGCACCGTCCGTATGATTTCCTCCCGCGCTTCCTGTATATTCATAATCAAATCTCCTGTAATTCCAGTAAATACTTTTATGAGAAGAAAATTACTTCTCATAATCTTCAGAATCGGGCGATCCTGTCGATAACCTGTCAGTTTAACACACGTAAACATTTTCAGATTAAAGGGAATCAAGAACAATCGTATGCGCCCATCCGGGCACTGTTCCCTTTATAGATTCCTGATCCACAAAAACGAATGCGGTTTCATAGGGCGGTGCTTCGCGCGGATAAATCCCATCCCCGTCAGTAAAATACAAAAGCGCGCGCAGCGAGCGAAGCTCTTTTTTTGCAATAAGAGTGTCAAGGAGTGTAAAAACCGGCCGGAAGTCCGTATTTCCGTTTCCCTGGATCTTCAGGTTTTTCAGAGCTTCTTCCCATTCTTCTGTGCTGGTAAAAATCCGATGCTCGCAAATGGCCGAATCACACTGGATCAGATGAATCCGCATCCGGGTGAAGAAGTTTTCCCTTTGCCGCAAAATGTTCCAAGTCTCCTCCAGAAACCGCCGGACGAGATTTCCGGAGCAGGAGCCGGAGGTATCGATCGCGATTGCCAGCTCGTCCAGACGGTTTACCTCACTGTATTCAAGCGGTTCCATCAGGCACAGCCTGAAATCCGTCAAAACAGCTGACCGGCCTGGAATGGATGCCTGCATATTCATACCATTCCTGTTCATACTATCGTCCGCCCGGAAAGACTCCCGGTATTGATTCTGCCCATACAGATAGGGGATATAGTCAAAGGAATCCAGGTCAGGAATCGCTTCCTCGCGGGGGACACAGAACCGGCGCAAAAGCTTATGGTAATCCGTCCTGCTCTGGCAGGAGAGCGTGACTTTTTCAGAATCAGAACCGGCACCCTCCCCGCGGTCCGAACCGGAACCGCCGCCAAAGAAAACAGTCTTCCTTTTTGAGCTGGGTCCGTTTTTTTGAAAAAAGACATCGAGAGAAAGTTCTTTAAACCGATTTGCCAGGGCCTCTGAATCTTCAAGAAAGCATGCGGCGAGCGCTTCTGCGTCAAAAAGGAGGTTTTCATTTTCTGCCCATAGAGCCTGTGCGGGTTCAGGGGCAGCTGCCGAAGCGTTCCACAAAGAAAGATTATACGCCTGCGGATGCTCCGGATCGGATGCGATTGCTTTTTCCTGCATAAGCTGAAGAATCATCGGCGCTGCCTGACGCGCCTTTTCTGAGAAATCTATCATTGCTGATTCACTCCGTGAAAACGGCGAGGTTCGCGTTACCTGGTTTGGTCTGCTGCCTGCGACCCCGGAGATGGTTCGCATGGCTCTGGATGCCTATGATATCCACTCGGTCAGCCAAAGAAACGAAACTCTGATTGCAGAAAATCAGCAGTAATCCTTATCTTTTGCCATACGTTCCATCACAGGACAGATGCGAAGCAGTGCCTGTGCATCGTCTTCGCTCAGGTGTGCGACGAGTTCCAGAATCCGCTCGCGTTTTCTCGCCTGCCACTGTTCGACATGCTCGTTCCCTTCGGCAGTCAGATGCACAAAGATGCGCCGATGGTCATAGGCTGCGGTTTCCCTCGTGATAAGCTGCTCTTTTTCTAATTCGTTGAGAACGACCGTTACACGGGGAGTCGTGACACCTAAATGTGAGCAGAGCTCGCCAGGTGATGCGGTACCATTATGAGCATAGAGATAGTGAAGAACGCCGCCTCTCCCGGAGGCAGACTCTTCATCATGATTTTTCCTGCAGCCGTGGCTGTTGCGAAGATTTTGCAGCGCGGTCATAATTTATTCCGTCAGCTGTTCCTGTTCCATGAATTCCTCCCCATAAGGTTTCTTTTGTCGTTCAAATCGAGTGATACAATGAAAACCGCGCTTTAATGAATATTCCGCAGTAATGGTACCGCGAATGCGGTACTTTCGTACCGGACATCC
>JAJQHZ010000084.1 GCA_021199475.1 Lachnospiraceae bacterium | reverse complement strand
AAGTCAAAATTTCAGTCTTTCTTCATCCCCCACCCCGTGAATAGTAACAAAAAAACACAGCATTTCAATTGGAGGAGATTATCATGAATAAAAGAAATATGTCTATGGCACTGGCTGCATCTATGATTCTGTCTCTGGCAAGCGGGGAGCTTCCGGTTCTGGCGGATGATTCGGTATCCATCACGATTTTTAACTCAAAGTCAGAGATTCAGAGCCAGCTGGAGGAAAAGGCGGCCGAGTATTCGGCAGAGACCGGCGTAGAGATCGAGGTTTACTATTCCAGCGACACGGTATCCGCTCATCTGGCGACCAGATATGCATCCGGTGATCCGTACACGATTTCCATGGTAGACGCAAAGGACGTGTATTCGCTGGCGGAGGAATACGCGGTAGACTTAAGCGATGAGGACTGGGTCGATGACACGGATTACGAGATTGCGATTGACGGCGTGGTATACGGCTTCCCGGTCTGCGTAGAAGCGCGCGGCATCATTTACAACGCAGATGCGATCGAGGCAATCACAGGCGAGACCTTTGACCCGTCCGCATACACGACGCTGGATGCGTTCAAAGAACTGCTGGAGACGCTGGTCGCAGGCGGAATGGAGACACCGACCGGTATTATGAAAGAGGACTGGTCTCTGGGCGCACATTTCCTTGCCGAGGTATATGAGCAGCAGGAGGATGTAGAGGCGTTTATCTCTGCTCTCCAGGAGGGAACGGCGGACCTGATCAACAATGAGAAATTCAACTCTCTGATGGATACCTTTGACGTGCTGATGCAGTACAATTACGCTGCTGGTTCTGCAATCGCGGCAGAGCGTGAGGTGACGGAGATGATGCTGGCTGAGGGTGAAATCGCGTTTATGTTCGGCGGCAACTGGGACTGGTCCGTGATCAATGCGTATGATTATACAGAGAACATGGGAATTATGGCAGTTCCGCAGAATACGGACGACGGGACAAATGAGATGCTCGTAGGCGGTGGTTCCAAGTATTTCTTCATCGATTCTTCAGAGAACACCTCTGAGGAGCAGGTACAGGCGGCAAAGGATTTCCTGAACTGGCTGGTATATGACGAAGACGGACAGTCCTTCCTCGTGAACGACTGCGCGCTGGTTCCGGCTTACAGCAACATTACCCTGGATGTATCGGATCCGCTGGGGCAGTCTGTGAAGGAATATGCGGACGCAGGCCTGCTGATTGACAACTACAATTACCTTCCGGATGATCACTATTCGCTCCTCGGCGCTTCCTTCCAGAAGTATCTGGCAGGTCAGATTGACCGCGAAGGATTTGCTTCCGAGATTGAGAACTACTGGCTGACCGCTGAGGTGGCAGAGCACTGATCCGGGATCGGCTGAGGGAACTGCGCGGAGTCTGACTGTTTAGGAATGAGCTAATGCATTTGCGCAGGGTACCGATTGTGGTTGATGGATGTAATAGCAAGGGCTGCTGAACAAACAGATGCGGATGGCAGTGCTGTGAGGCGGCTCGGACAAGCACGAGCCGGAGCTGCCGGACGGGGAGCCCTGTCCGGCGGCGAAGGCTCTGGAAAGAGATGCAACTGAAAAATGGCAGTGACTGTAAAGGCAATTAACAGTTGCGAATGGCAGACAGTTACAAGTCAGGAGGGTAGACAGAAATGAAAAAAAATACTACCTCATATAAAGTATCGCAGTTTCTGATGTTTGCCGGACCGGCAACGATACTTTTTGCAGCAGTAGTACTTCTCCCGTTTGTCTATGGTCTGTATCTGACCTTTACAAGCTGGGATGGCGTATCAAAAACGAAGCCCTTTGTAGGGCTGGAAAACTATATCAAGGCATTCAGTGATTCCGCATATTGGGCGGCTCTTGGCAGGACCGCGATTTATACGGTCATCGCGGTCGTGCTGGTCAATGTGGTGGCGTTTCTTCTTGCGTATCTGGTGACGAGCGGCATCAAAGGACAGAACTTCTTCCGGGCCGGATTCTTCATTCCGAACCTGATCGGCGGTATCGTACTTGGTTATGTCTGGAAGTTCGTATTTAACCGTGCGCTGGTCGCGCTCGGCAAATCCCTTTCGATCGGGGCGCTTTCCACCAGCTTGCTGGCGACCACCGGCGGCGCGATGCTCTGTCTGGTCATTGTGTCCGTATGGCAGTATGCCGGCTATATGATGCTGATCTATGTAGCGGGATTCATGAGCGTGTCGAAAAGCCTGATGGAGGCGGCGCAGATTGATGGCTGTACGAAATCCCAGGCAATGAAAAATGTCACAATTCCGCTGATGGGTTCTTCGTTTGTACAGTGTATTTTCCTGACGCTGACGCGGTGCTTCATGGTATACGATGTGAACCTTTCTCTTACCAACGGCGAACCGTTCAACAGCTCTGTGCTGGCAGCGATGCACGTATACAATCAGGCATTTACTTATAAGAACTATGGCACCGGTCAGGCGGAGGCACTGATTCTGTTCGTGATCTGTGCGATCGTAGGTGTGACACAGGTATACATCGGTAAGAAAGGGGAGGTGGAAGCATAATGGACGCAAATGCAAAAGCAGCGCGCAAGAAAAAAGTGACGAATGTGATTCTCTGGATCGTGCTTCTGCTTCTGTTTATCGCATTTATCTTTCCGTTCCTGCTGGTTCTGATCAACGTATTTAAGACGAAAGCGGATATCACCATGTCGCCGCTCGCCCTGATCGGTTCGCATGGCTTTACGCTGGAGAACTTCCCGAACGCCATGAAGAAGATGAACTTCTGGGTAGCGTTTAAGAACTCGCTGATCATCACCTGCAGTGCGACGGTTCTGACTATTCTGTTCTCCGCGATGGCGGCGTTTGTCATCGTCCGGAACAACTGGAAGGCCTGCGGTCTTCTGTTTACCGGAATGGTTGCTTCCATGGTCATCCCGTTCCAGGTGCTGATGATCCCGCTCGTATCTCTCTACGGCGGCATCTTCGGAGTCCTGAACAGCCGTGTGACGCTGATTCTGATGCACACCGGCTTCTCTGTTTCCATGGCGACCTTTATGTTCCACGGCGCGATTCACACGAACATTCCGCTGGAACTGGAGGAGGCAGCGCTGATGGATGGCTGCACAAGATGGCAGACCTTCTGGAAGATTTTATTTCCGCTGCTGAAGCCGACCATCGCGACCGTGGCGATTATTGACGCAATGGCATTCTGGAATGACTACCTGCTTCCGAGCCTGGTGCTTGGCCGCAAGGAGTTGTATACCATTCCGATTGCAACCCAGGTATTCTACGGAACCTATTCCACGGATATTGGCATGGTGATGGCGGCTCTGCTGCTGGCAATGCTGCCGATCCTGATTTTGTATCTGTTCCTCCAGCGCTACATCGTCGAAGGTGTGACTTCCGGAGCAGTAAAAGGCTGATAAGTGACTGCAAACTGTGGCGCGGTGGGAGTAGCAATACGTCCTCACTGCGCCATTTTTATCCTATAGGAAAGCTTTCCGAACTTCCCTGTCGGACAAAATAAAAATTGATGGAGATCGTTTATGACATATTCGACAGACCTGCGCGTTCCGTATCTGGGACTTCCGGTAAAGACGGGACAGAAGAAAACAACTCTTGAAATTTTTGCGGATAATGAAAAAATACAGGAACTGGAGATCGCCGATCTGCAGGAAGAATTCTGTGATTATTACTGCTGGCTGCAGCTTCCGGAATGCATCGGGAAGACGCTCACGCTAAAAGGAGAACTGTCGCCTGCCTTTTTTGCGCTGGTGCAGCAGGCGGAGCACTATGATTATGAGCCGCTGACACGTCCGCTCCTGCATTTTACAGCCGAACGAGGCTGGCTGAATGATCCAAACGGTCTGGTGTATCACGATGGCGTATACCACCTTTATTTTCAATACAATCCGGCGGATTCCGAGTGGGGAAACATGTCCTGGGGACACGCCGAAAGCACGGATCTTCTGCACTTTCGGCAGAGGGATACGGTTCTGCTGCCGGATGAAAAAGGAGCGGCTTTTTCCGGAAGCGGTCTGGTGAATGAGCGGGGGCTTCTGGGGCTGCCCAAAGACGCTCTGATTTTCTACTATACGGCCGCGGCGAAATCAGCATTTACTCAGAGGATTGCGGTAAGCACGGACGGCGGACGGACGCTGAACAAGCTGCCGCGCGAGGCGGTGGGCGTCATCCGCCCGGACTCGAGGGATCCGCAGGTGTTCTGGCATGAGGCATCGGGGGCGTATGTGATGGCGCTCTGGGTGGAAGGCGAGGAGATGGCCATTCTGCGCTCCGGCGACCTGCAGAACTGGGAGCTGACCGACCGCTTCACACTGCCGGGAGCATTTGAGTGCCCGAATCTGTTCTGCCTGCCGGTTCCTGTCCCAAATGGAAACGATACTGCCTTTATTGACAGGAATTCTGCGGCAAAGCTTCCTGAGACAGCGGAAGGGCAGGAAACAGCCGACCCGGCAGGAACAATAGAGAAAATGGATAAGACGGAACCGTCAAAGAACACGGATGAGGAGCAGTGGATCCTGATTGCGGCGGATGGATCCTACTACTTCGGAGACTTTGACGGCTATCGGTTTCTCTCGGATGGCGTGCGGCGGAAGGCTTATCTGACCGAACTGCCCTATGCCGCGCAGATTTACAACGGAATTCCCGACCGCAGGGTGCTGATTCCCTGGCTTCGAACCAGAAATGAAGGAAAGCTTTATACGGGGGCGATGGGTCTGCCGAGGGAGCTGGGGCTGACTCAGAAAAACGGGGAGCTCAAGCTGCAGCTGCTTCCGGTGCGGGAATATGAGGAAGCAAAGAAAAAAGTTGCTTCCTTCGCGACCGGAAATGACAGGATTTCCTTTGAAATAAAGGAAGAGGCTGTGACAGAACTGGTGCTGCAGCCGGAAACGGAAGGGAAGTTTAAGGTAGATTTCTTTGGGCAGACGCTGACGGTAGAAGAGAACCGGATGCTGTTTGGGAGGGAAACACCTTCTTATAAGTGTTTGCCGGAGCCTTTTACCAGGTTGCACATACTGATTGACCGTCAGATTATTGAGGTCTATGGAAATGATTCTACAATGACTGCTTACTATGAGACCGGCTCGGATACTCTGACAGGAAGGATTACGATAACCGGATTTACCGGAAAGCTGGAAGTTTTTCAGTGGAAATAGCGGTGCCTTTTTGCGGCACCGGGAAAGTGTGAAGAATGTAAGAAACGCAGGGAGACAGGCAATGAAGAATGGAGAAAACAAAACGAAGGCTGCAGAAGCCGCGACCAGGACGAGGACAATAACGGAGAGAGTGCCCGCGGCAGGTTCTAATACGTCGCTCAGGAAACCAAAACGGTCAGGGGTCTCGGCGAGAGCGCGAAAAATGACGGGAACGCCAGCGGGTTCACGAAAAACAGCAGGAGCTTCCGCGGGGACACAGAAATGGGACGGCAGATTGGAGACGGAAAATAAGGCCGCTTTGGAGACTGCGATCCAAACGAAAGAAACGATCAAAACAGCGGAAACGGTCGATCCGGCGAACGTGCTTCTGACAGCGAAAGTAGATCAAACAGTTAAAGCGGTCAACGAAGAGGACCTTTTTCAGCAGCGACTTGCCCGCCACATTGACGAGCTGCGCTGGCTGTACATGGAGCTGTACAGCAATGGCTCGATGTTTGCGGAGCTCTGCGGGGAGATGCACCGTTTTTACGAGGAGCGGAAAGCGCCGCTGAAAAAGCTGGATGAGAAGCGGGAGAGCGACCCGAACTGGTACCGGCAGAACGATATGCTGGGCATGATGTTCTATATCGACAATTTCGCGGGCGATATGCAGGGAGTAGAGAAAAAGCTGGACTATATCGAGAACTGCGGGGTGGACTATATTCACCTGATGCCGTTTCTGGATACGCCGAAGGGGCGCAGCGACGGCGGGTATGCGGTGTCGGACTTCCGGAAGGTACAGGAGAAGCTGGGCACGATGGAGGAGCTTGACGAGCTCACGGATGCCTGCCACAGGCGGAACATTAACATCTGCATGGACTTTGTCATGAACCATACCTCGGAGGATCACGAGTGGGCAAAGCGGGCCCGCGCGGGTGAGGGTGAGTACATGAGCCGGTATTTTTTCTTTGACAATGCCGCGATTCCGTCGCTGTTTGAGAAAACGGTGCCGCAGGTATTTCCGACGACCGCACCCGGAAATTTTACCTGGCTGCCGGAGATCGGGCATTATGTGATGACGACCTTTTATCCATACCAGTGGGATTTGAATTACCGGAATCCGCGGGTATTCAATGAGATGATGTACAATTTCATGTATCTGGCTAATCAGGGCATCGACATCATTCGCATTGACGCTGTGCCTTATATCTGGAAGGAGCTGGGAACCAGCTGCCGGAATCTCCGTCAGGTACATACGATCGTGCGCATGATGCGCATGATTTCCGAGATCGTCTGCCCGGGCGTACTGCTGCTTGGCGAGGTCGTGATGGAGCCGGAAAAGGTCGTGCCTTACTTTGGAACGGTGGAAAAGCCGGAATGCCACATGCTCTACAACGTGACGACGATGGCGACGACCTGGCACACGGTGGCGAAACGGGATGTGCGCCTTTTGAAAAAGCAGCTGGACATTGTGAGCTCGCTTCCGAAGGACTATACCTTTTTAAATTATCTGCGCTGTCACGATGACATCGGCTGGGGGCTGGACTACGGCTTCCTCGCGCAGCAGGGGTTTGAGGAGCGCACCCACAAGCAGTATCTGAACGATTATTTTGAAGGGAAGACCGGGGCCAGTGTAAGCCGCGGCGAGCTGTACAATGCTGACCCGGTGACCGGCGATGCGCGTTTTTGCGGGACGACCGCTTCCATGTGCGGCATTGAGAAGGCCGGATTCGAGCAGGATGAGACGGCGATGGAGAAAGCGATACAGCTTGATGTGATGCTCCATGCCTATATGTTTATGCAGTCGGGGATTCCGGTTCTGTACGGCGGCGATGAGATCGGACAGGTGAACGACTATTCCTACAAGGAAATTCCGGAAAAAGCGGCTGATTCCCGCTACATTCACCGCGGCGCGATGCGCTGGGATCTGGCAGAGCGAATTAACGATCCGGATACAGTGGAGGGCAAGGTGTTTCACCGGCTGAAAGAGCTGGAGGATATCCGGAAGCGGGAGAAGGTGTTCGTATCCTACGCGGACACCTGGACGGTAGAGACCTGGGAAAACAGTGTTCTGTGCATCGGCAGATATTACGACGGCGACAAGCTGCTGGGACTTTTTAATTTCAGTGAGTACGACAAGACCGCCTGGATCAACGAGACGGACGGGCTGTACCGGGATCTGCTGACCGGGCGCGCCATGAAAGCTGCGGGCGTGGACATTCCGGCGTATGGATTTTTCTATTTGAAAAAAATCTGAGCAAAATATGGGTTTAAGCAAGGCGCATGAAGATTCTTTTCTTCTAAGGGTTTATGCTGTCTTTACAGAATTTTGTACTCGCCTGGCGTGCGGTCAAAATGTATACGAAACAGCTTATGAAAGCAGGAGGATGGGAGAATGCCGAAGTGGTTAAAAGACGCAGTATTTTATGAGATTTATCCGCAGTCGTTTTATGACACCAACGGAGACGGGATTGGTGATTTTATCGGAATCATCGAAAAACTGGATTATATCCGGGATCTGGGCTGCAATGCTCTGTGGATCAATCCCTGCTTTGATTCTCCGTTCAAGGATGCGGGATATGATGTGCGCGATTATAAAAAGGTGGCTCCGAGATATGGAACGAACAGCGATCTGTATCGCCTTTTTGAGGAAGCACATAAAAAAGGAATTCATGTTCTGCTGGATCTGGTGCCGGGGCATACTTCGGAAGAACATCCGTGGTTTAAGGAGAGCCAGAAAGCGGAACGCAACGAATATACGAATCGCTATGTATGGACCGACCATCCGTTTGCGGCAATCAAAGGTTATCCGTATATCGGAGGAGAGTGTGAGAGAGCTGGCGTCTATCTGCTGAATTTTTTCAAATGTCAGCCGGCCCTGAATTACGGCTTTTTCAATTGCGAGGAAACATGGCAGCTTCCTCCGGAGCATCCGGACTGCATTGCCACCAGAGAAGCGATGAAGGATGTGATGCGCTTCTGGCTGGATCATGGGTGTGACGGATTCCGTGTGGATTTAGCTTCGTCCCTCGGGAAAAATGATGATGAGGGAAAGACCGGCACCTGTGCTCTCTGGAGGAACATCCGGGAAATGCTGGATAAAGAATATCCGGAGGCTGCGATGGTTTCTGAGTGGGGAGACCCGGTAAAAGCGCTGAACTCGGCCGGATTTCACATGGATTTCTGCCTTAACAGACCAGGAAACGGGTATAATACGCTGATGCGGGATTACGAGACCGGGGAAGATAACAGTTTTTTTAAAAAGGACGGAAAAGGAGATATCACCCGCTTTCTGGAGGAATATCTGCCAGACTATACTGCCACGAAGGAGCAAGGATATTATTGTATGCTGACCTGCAATCATGATACGCTCCGGCCAAAATACAATCTGGATGATGAGGAGCTGAAGCTCGCCTATGCATTCCTGTTTACCATGCCTGGGGTTCCGTATCTCTACTACGGCGATGAGATTGGGATGCGCTATCAGAAGCTGCCGACAAAGGAAGGTGGGTATCATCGCACCGGATCGCGCACACCGATGCAGTGGAATACGGAAAAAAATGCGGGGTTCTCCGCCGGTTCCGCGGATGCTCTGTATCTCCCGGTGGATCCGACAGCGGATGCTCCCAATGTGGCGGCTCAGGAGATGGATGAGAATTCACTTTTAAATACGGTAAAAGCTCTGCTGCAGCTTCGGCGGGAGGAGGAAGACCTGCAGGCAGATGCCGGATTTGAGGTGATTTATGCGGAGAGAAAAAAACTGCCCTTTGTATATCGCAGAGGCGACATCCTGATTGCACTGAATCCTTCCGCGGAGACGACAACCGCTGCAGTCGGTACGGGAAACCGATCCGTCCGCTTTTCCATCGGAAAAGGAAAGGCGGAAAATGGAACAATTACACTGGAGCCGCAGTCCTTTCTGGTGTTGAAATAAAAAAGCTTTTTACGTCAAAATGAACGGCATGCAATAAAAGCGGATCAGGACGTATTTGAAAAACAAATGAAAACGAATGAAAACGAATGAAAAAAAGGAATCCCGGAGGCGTGATGCAGTGCCTCCGGGATTCCTTTTCTTATGCATAAGGGCGGGCAAGGCATATCCCATGCGAAGCGTGGGATGCCACCCGGCGAGGGTGTCTTGCGGCTAATGCCGCACCCGTCTACGCTCCGCTCTACGCTTCCACTTTGGTCGTTGCTAAACGTGTGCCACTGGCACACAGCAACCGCGCGGGCGAGTAGTAGCAGAGCCGGGTCGGATTCTTATACGCGCGTCAGATACACCTGCCACACCTGATATTCACCATTCATCCATGGAATCGGCAGTCCGGCGTTCATCAGCGCACTTCCCGGATAAAGCGTTTGCGAATCCGCAAGGATTGCATTTCCGGCATTTCTGGCACCGCGCTCGCAGCGGGTGCTCTCGGTTTCTGTCATGCGGTACCAGCCATCCGGGTCCAGCCCGCGCAGCTTTACGTATTCGACTGGTGCATTGCAGTGCGAGCCGGTTTTGATCAGATTCAGAAGCGCTTCCGCGCCGTCCTCCGAAGAAAATTCCCACGCGGTGTATTCTTCGTTTTCCATCGGGCTGGACAGCCGGAAGTAGCGTCCTTCACGGATCAGATCACTGTATTTGATATAATCCCGAATCTGGCTTTGGACGATTTCTTTTTCTTCTTCTGAAATCAGATTCAGGTCCAGCTCATAGCCGAAGGTCCCTGCCATCGCTGTGACGCCGCGCGTCACAATGTCTGTCTGCCGGCCGGTCTGGTGATTCGGCACCGCGGAGACGTGGGAGCCGACCGCGGAAATCGGGTAGCCAAAGGAGGTTCCGTACTGGATGCGCAGACGCTCGACGGCATCCGTATTGTCACTGCACCAGATCTGCGGCGTATAATAGAGCATTCCCGCGTCAAAGCGTCCGCCGCCTCCGGAACAGCCCTCGATCAGAACTTCAGGGAACCGCGCCTGCAGCCTCTCCAGAAAATCGTAGACGCCCAGCACGTAACGGTGCAGAGTCGCGCCCTGATTCTGCTCGTCGGCGGTCGGGGAATAGATATCGGAGAGATGGCGGTTCATATCCATCTTAATATACGAAACATTTGACGCCGAGACCACTGCGCAGATCTGTTCCAGAATGTGGTCAACGACCTCTTTTCTGGAAAAATCAAGCACCAGCTGATCTCTGCCGCGCACCGGCTTCCGTCCGGGGATGGCAAACGCCCAGTCCGGATGCGCACGGTACAGGTCGCTGTCTTCGGAAACCATCTCCGGTTCAATCCAGAGGCCGAATTTCATGCCCAGCGCATGCACCCGCTCTGAGACTGCTCCCAGTGTGGAGCCAAGCTTTTCTTCATTGACATACCAGTCGCCGAGGCCGCTGGTATCCGAGTCGCGCTTCCCGAACCATCCGTCGTCCAGCACGAGCATCTCCACGCCGAGCTCGGACGCCTGCTTTGCAATCCGCACCAGCTTGTCCGCGTCAAAATCAAAGTATGCCGCCTCCCAGCTGTTGATCAGCACCGGGCGTCTGCGGTCTCTCCAGTATCCGCGGCATACATGGCGGCGGATTAGTTGATGATATTCCTCTGAGAGTGTCTCAAACCCGGCATCGCTGTAGCAGAGTGCAGCTTCCGGCGTATCGAAGGTCTCACCCGGCATAAGCTTCCAGGAAAACAGCTCATCCGAAATGCCGAGCAGCGCCCGTGTCTGCTTATACTGGTCAACGGAAGCTTCTCCTTTAAAATTGCCGCTGTACAAAAGCTGGAATCCATAGCAGCCGCCGGAGGTTTCCCCGGTCTCCTTTCCCGCCAGAATGAAAAACGGATTCTGCTGATGGCTGGACGCCCCGCGGCGGCTCTGCAGGATCTGCTCCGTGTGCGAAAGCGGAATGCGTGAAAACTGGCGCTCCATCCCATGCCTTCCGTGAAAATGAATCAGGTCAAAATCTCCATACAGAAAATCAATGCAGCAGCTTGCCGCCTTTTCAATCGATACATAGTCCGGACCGGCGTTCCGGATCCGGGTCGCGCGCGTGATCACATCACTGTCGGAAAGGACCCCGTAAAGCAGAGTCACTTCCAGGCCGGACACCGCATCCTCCAGCACGATTTCCAGAGTCTGCGCGGATGTTGGTTCAGAAACCTGCTGCCCTTCCTGATCTGCATTCCGACCGTCTGTGCGGCAGTATTCCTTCGCTTTGGTCTCCGCTGTCTCTTCGTGCGGGACGGCGCTGTAGACCGCCGGCAGCCCGGGAATGCCGTACTTGCCATCCAGCACACGCGCGGATTTATAGCGCAGATCGCAGCTGGCCGTGCCATCCGCGTTTCGGATCTGCAGCGCAGTGCTGCGGTAATCACCGGTGCCAAAGCAGGGATATTCCTGCGGAAGCGTATCCATCGACCAGGTCCGGTCCGCTCCGGCATCGTATGGATTTCCGGAAAAGCCGCGGTCATAGAACGTGAGAAGATAGCGCAGGTCAGGAGCCTGTTCGGCGGCTTCAAGGGTCGCTGTCGGTTCCGCCTCCGACTGGAGCGATGCCTGATACACATGTGCACCGGCAGGGCAGTTCTCCAGCGGTATGCTGCAGATATCAATCCGCTTTCCATAGTACAGATGCAGAAGATGCCCATAGGTGCCCACTGTCATCTGATAGGTGGTATTCTTTGTATAGATGGTAAAAAGCTTTCGTTGCTCATCAATGAAAACAGGCATAACAGATCCTCCCGGAGAATGATTTTGAAGGAATTATACATGGCTGCCTCTAAGTTTTCAAGTAAAATAATTGGATGCTCGCCAGTAAACGTTTTTCTTAAGGCCCGATACTACTTGCTCTTTGATTCTGGCATCAGAAGGACCTGGACGGAGAGAACATATTTATGCCTTTTGTTCTTGCGATTTAAAATCCCTCATGATACAATGAAAGCCGCGCAATTAAGAATCGCTTTGCGATTGTATATCCCGTACGAAGTGCGGGATGCCACCCCGGCGAGGGGCGCGGCCTTCGTCCGTATTCTCTTCGCGAATACGGACATGTTGTATCATATTTTACATATGGTAAGTACAGGCAAAAAGCAGTGTGGGAGAATGCAGAACATACGTCGAATGTGCCATTCCATGAAAAATGGGAAAAACGGAGGGAAGAGTACATGAATCAGGCAAAGACACCCTGTAACAAAAATGCGACGCCGGAGGCGGTGAAGCTGCTGGCGTATCTGGAGAGCATTTCCGGGAAGGCGGTTCTTCTCGGGCAGCATACGCAGACCAGAAACCCGAAGGAGCTCCGATACATACAGGATATTACCGGAAAGCAGCCGGCAATCTGCGGATTCGAGCTGCTGGCGTATTCCGGGAACGTCCGGTGGGATTCCTGTGATGAGGAATGCCTGACGGAGCTGTATGAAGACCTGGGGACGGTGGAAAATGCGCTGGACTGGGGGAGAAAAGGCGGCATTGTCACCTTTACCTGGCACTGGTATTCACCGGTCGGCGGCTTCGACAAAAGCTTTTACGCGGAAAAGACCGATTTCGATCCGGACAGCGCGCTGGTAGAGGGAAGTGCGGAGAACCGGGCCGTTTTGCGCGACCTGGATTTGATTGCCGTTCAGCTGAAGCGCTTTATGGATGAAAACATCCCGGTTCTGTGGAGGCCGCTCCACGAATCCGACGGGACCTGGTTCTGGTGGGGGAGAAAAGGCCCGGAACCGGCGAAAAAGCTGTTTCGTTATATGTACAACTATTTTACAGAGGTCAAGGGATTAAATAACCTTCTGTGGGTATGGAATTCCGTGATCCCGGAGGGCTATCCGGGGGACGATGTCGTGGATATCATCTCAAGAGATACCTATCCGGAGGCGCATAAGCATACCTCCCAGGCGGACGACTATCAGGAGCTGATCAAGATCACGTCGGCCAGAAAGCTCTGCGCTCTGGCGGAGGTCGGCCCGATGCCGGATGTGAATGCGATTATAGGGGAGCAGATTCCGTGGTGCTGGTATATGACCTGGTCGAACGATTTTGGCTCCACGGAGGAATTCACGGACAGAAAGCAGCTTTATGAGAATTATCACAGTCCCTATGCGGTGCCATTTGATAAGCTGCCGTGGAATGTAAAATAAATGGCGGGGAGATGGAGTGCAGTCAGCTTTGACAATCGCCCATTTCAGGATGCCGAAGAGATGGATGAGAGAACGGGCATTGAACGCGGGCTGCACGGTGAACGGGTATATGCCGGTCACATTTTCCGAGCCGGTCGCGAATAACGGCCGGTTCAGATGAACATGACAAAACAGAATGGTTTTTGCGGGCGGTAAAATAGTCGGAACAGAGGGCATGGCGGCAGTGAGGCGGTCGTGCCCTTTTTTGGACCTGCATGTGAAACGAAAAATGCCAGAGGATGAAATTAAAAACGGAAAAGCCGTTGATAATTATGAAATTATAGGGTGTAATCGGGACAGGATAAAAAATAAAACCAGATTTCACGTAAATAAAAGGAGAAATCATGCGGCAGAAAAATGTTTCTAAAATATTCTTGCTGCCATTAAACCAGAAGTTAAATGCGCTTTCCTGATTTTTGTTATAGTATGTGAGTATGAAAGTGATGCGGATCGCGGCTCTGAACATTGAAGGGAGCAGCGCATTAAAAAAACAATTCGCGAACACAACTGATTTTGTAATGCAAAAGGAGGCGGTTACAGATGATCTATCTGACAGGGGATACACACACAGACTGGATGTCGCGTTTGAGCTCCGACATTTTTCCGGAGGGGAAGGAGATGACGAAGGATGATTACGTCATCATCCTTGGTGATTTCGGTATCTGGCAGGACGGTTCCGGCGAACAGTACCGCCTGGACTGGCTGGAGAAAAAGCCGTTTACGACATTATTTTTAGACGGGAACCATGAAAATTTTGACCGTTTATACAGCGACGAGTTCCCGATCGTGCCGTTCGCGGGCGGGAGGGCGCAGCAGATCCGTCCGTCGGTGTACCATCTTCTGCGCGGAGAAGCTTATACGCTGGAAAATAAAGTATTCTATGTGTTTGGCGGCGCTTCCAGTCATGATATCAGGGACGGTATTTTACAGAAAGGCGATCCGAGGATTAACACCTGGAAACGCGACAATGCCTGGGGCAGGAGGCCGTATAAGCTGTTCCGGGTCGAGCACGAATCCTGGTGGAAGCAGGAGCTGCCGTCGGAATCCGAGATTGCGCACGGCCGCGAGACACTGGATGAGCTGGGTTGGAAAGCCGATTATATCTTAACGCATTGTGCACCTTTGGAAATTCAGAAGATGATGGATCCACGGTGGACACGGACGGATGTTTTGATTGACTTCTTAGGCGAAGTCTATGAGAAGGCGGATTTCAAGCATTGGTTTTTCGGACATTACCACATGGAGAAGAATGTGACAGAGAGGATGCATGTCATGTACAGGCAGATATTCCGGCTGTGTTAGGTGCACAAGAACGATTTCCTGCGCAAAGTGGCAAAGTTTTAGTTCCGGTTTACCGGGTTAGGGATAAGGAGAAACGCATGTGGTGTGATATAGATGCGATACGCAATGCCCTGCTAGGGCTTAAAGAGCCGTCGCTGTGGTTCGACAGTCTGTTAGAAAGCGGCGGCCTGTCGGATGCTTATCCGGAAGCGGTGGTACTTGCCAATATTCCGCAGGATCCGAGACACCATCCCGAGGGGAACGTATACATCCATACGATGATGGTCGTCGATTATGCGGCTTTGGTGCGGGATCAGGCTGTAAGGCCGCTGCCGTTCATGCTTTCGGCGCTTTGTCATGACTTAGGAAAAGCGGTGACGACGCAGGCAGGAGATGACGGCAGGATCCATGCATATGGCCATGAGGAAGTCGGCATTGCAATTGCCGGGGAGATGCTGAAGCGCATCGGTATGGATGATGATACGGTGAAGTATGTAGAGAACATGGTTCGGCTGCATATGCAGCCGAACAGGAAGTATGGCTCCGGATCGAAAGTGAAATCAACGAACCGGATGTTTGACGAGGCTGTCTGCCCGGAGGATTTGTTGTTGCTTGCCGAGGCTGATCATTTTGGACGGCTGGCTCCGCCGCCATATGACGAGTGCTGGACATGGCTGCGTGACAGACTGGAACTATATCACAAAACGATGGCAAAGCCGTATGTCACGGAAACAGATCTGATCGGCTACGGCGCGGAACCGGGCAGCGAGCTGGAGGAACTGCTGGCGTACACGCACAAGCTGCGGGTGTCCGGGAATACAAAGGAATCTGTTGAGAAAGCGGCGAAGGCGGTGCTCCGGAAGAAGCACCGGTTTGCCGGATATCAGTGATGTCTCTGTTTTCCATGCGCAACCCGGTGGGACTTTTTGGTTGTGTAATAGTTTGATGTTTATATTGAAAGGTTTTGTATAAGGCATTTTTAGATGGATATGCTAAAAATAACCTGAGTCTATGGGATGACTATGTTTAATTAAATTGACAAAACGGAGAGAAAGGTTTATTATATTAAACATAAGGAGAATTTGATATGAGTAAAAGAACAGTGGTTGTGATGCCGGAAACACAAAAAATATTAGAAACAATGGGTGAACAAATTAAAATGGCTCGATTAAGAAGAAATCTTGCCACAGAATTAGTTGCTGAAAGAGCTGGAATTAGTCGTGCCACATTATGGTCGGTGGAAAAGGGTACCCCAACCGTATCGATAGGGACTTATGCAGCAGTATTACATGCACTTGGCGGAATGGATAAAGATTTTGAATTAGTTGCCAGAGATGATGAATTTGGAAGAAAATTGCAGGATTTAAATATTCAGACTCGTGGCAGAGCGAAAAGGACTAAATAAATATGGCAGATGCAAGAATTATTTATGTATATAAGAATTGGGATACTGTTATTCCTGAAAAAATAGGAACTATTAATGTGGACGGTGGAAGAGGAAAGGAAGTTATTTCCTTTGAATATGATGATTCCTGGCTTGAAAATGTAGACACAAGTCTTATTTTTGATCCGGATTTGATGTTATATAAAGGTCGTCAGTATGCCCCGTTAAACAAATCTATGTTTGGAATTTTTGCAGATTCTTGTCCGGATAGGTGGGGACGTACATTGATGAAACGTCGCGAAGCAATCATTGCTAAGAAAGAAGAAAGAAAACCAAAGCGACTTACAGATATTGACTATCTCCTTGGAGTTTTCGATGAGACGAGGATGGGTGGATTACGGTTTTCTGTAAACGAAGGTGGCCCATTTTTGTCTAATGATAAAGAGTTAGCGACTCCTCCATGGACAACACTTCGTAAATTGGAATCTGCATCATTGGCATTTGAAAAAAATGAAGATGGGATGGAAGAAAAATGGCTGAAGCAATTATTAGCACCGGGATCGTCACTGGGAGGGGCGAGGCCTAAAGCATCGGTATCTGCTCCGGATGGTTCATTGTGGATTGCAAAATTCCCATCCAAACATGATGATACGAATGTGGGTGCATGGGAAATGGTTGTGCATGATTTAGCGATGATGTGCGGCCTTGATGTCCCGGAAGCAAAAGTTGAAAATTTTTCAAAGACAGGAAGCACATTTTTGATAAAACGATTTGATCGGGAGGGGAAAAGAAGAATCCATTTTGCATCCGCAATGACATTGCTGGGTAAGAATGATGGCGCGGGTGCTGCTGATGGATCAGGTTATCTTGATCTTGTTTCTTTGATAAGAAAATATGGTGCTGCTCCTAAAAAAGATTTATCGGAATTATGGAAGCGTATTGTGTTTAATATGGCAGTTTCCAATACAGATGATCATTTGAGAAATCATGGTTTTCTTTTAACAAATGAAGGATGGCATTTGTCACCTTTATATGATGTGAATCCAAATTCAGAGGGAGATGTGTTATCTTTAAATGTGGATGAGAATGATAATTTAATCGATTTTGAGTTGGCATTGGATGTTGCATCTATGTTTGGGATAGCTGAAAAACAAGCGAGGATATGCCTGGATGGGATCAGAAGTATTGTAGAAAATAATTGGAGAATATTGGCAAAAAAATATGGCCTTACAAGAGGAGAGATCGAGAGAATGGCACCAGCATTTGATATGGAATTTAAGTAACAACTATTTTGCCATAAGCGTTTTTCTTTGTTCATTTCTGGCAGTTTCCTGCTTTTTAAACCACAGGTCTACTACAAATTTTTGTTTTCTTGTTATATCATATGAGCATGAAAGCGATGCGGCCCCCGGCGAAGTGCAAAGTGCAGACCGTGTTATGAATCAGGGCGAGCCTGACACCTGCTGTCAGGCTGCGCCAAAGCACATTTCGCATGCGAGATTTCGCCCCATGCGTCGCAGACTCAATTAAAATGGGGCGAAATCGTTACATTCACAGCATAGCTGCGAATAGTAACCTGACCGCAGGAAAGGAGACGAACCGAACCTTGACAATTGAACCGATATCACTGTCCGAGCGGATCCGGAGACTTGAGAACGGGTCGGCGGCGGACAAAAAGGATTTTGCAGCAGCAATGAAAAAATCTGCTGCTTTGCCTCTGGAAGAATTTTTCCTTGGACCGGGAGCATACACCGGCTTTATGGAAGCGGTCAAAGAGCTGCATCCGGATGAGGCTGATAAGATCCGCACATATCAGGATGCGGTGCTGCTGATTTATACGGACCGGCGCTCCCGGGATGAAAAGATGCAGAAGCTGGGTATTCGCCTTCAGAAAATGATTGCGGATAATTACATGGACCTGTATATCCTGATGAGGAACCGGAAGACGGGATGGAATGAGAAGTTTCCGGTGCTGACTCTCTCAACGCGGCAGCTGTATCAGGCAGCATCCGAAATCCGGGGCGGTTGTTATCCGGATGAATTTTACCGCAGGATGGTGCGGCCGTGTGTGAAGCATGCGCTGCACATGGAAGAGAAGTTGAAAGATACCGTGTTGGACATGGCGTTTTATGGAACAGCGCTGCTTGATAACTGGCCTGACTGGTATGATTTTTACGGCTCGCGGGAAGATGCCGAAACGGATGATACCGA
This sequence comes from Lachnospiraceae bacterium, assembly GCA_021199475.1. Classification (GTDB taxonomy): domain Bacteria; phylum Bacillota; class Clostridia; order Lachnospirales; family Lachnospiraceae; genus Choladousia. Next base: position 61,445 of record JAJQHZ010000084.1, on the reverse strand, counting down.
TGACGGTGATGGACACAATGACACCGATGCTGATTATGAAATTGATGAGATTGAAGACTGCGAAACGGATGACTTCAAAGATTGCGTTATTACCCGGCTGATCCGGTACATGGCGATCATGCCCTATGCCCTGAGCGTGGGCGGAAGAGAGTATGAACGAAGCTGATCACCATGCCGTTTTTATGGCCGACAGATGCGCACGGGAATGCAATGGGATCACTGTGAAGGTACTGAACAGACGCAAAGGGGGATCTATGAGAGACGAACGAATCAGTCAGATGACGGACGAACGCGGCAACTGCCGTATCCTCGCGAAGGGCGTGACGGTGAGCAATGATACCTGGATCACGGGGCTCAATAACAACGACCTGATCATTGGGCCGAGCGGCGCTGGAAAGACGCGGGGCTATGTGAAGCCTACTATCATGCAGGCGAACGAGTCCTTTGTGATTACGGACACGAAAGGAAATCTCTACCGGGAAATGTCCCCGCTTTTGAAAAAGCACGGGTACCGGACGCTGCTCATTGATTTTAAGAATATGAAATCCACCTGCGGCTACAACCCGCTGGACTACATTTCTTATGACGACGAGAGACAGTGCTACTCGGAAGAGAGTATCATGAAACTGTGTACGGCGATCACGCCGGAAGCGTCTTACCAGAAGGATCCTTACTGGCAAAATGCGGCAAGGCAATATCTGGAGTGCCTGGTGGCCTATGTTATGGAGTGTCTGCCGCCCGAAGAGCATACGCTGGAGTATGTCATCCGGCTGAGCGGGATGATGCAGACCAATGTATTCTCCGATCTGATGCGGGAGCTTCTGACGCTGGATCCTGACGGGTACGCTTCGAGAATGTACCGGCAGATCGAAGGAAACAAGACGGCTGAAAAGATGCACGCCTCGGTATTGGGAATTTTGTCGGAAAACCTGAACGGGCTGGCGACGCGGGCACTGATTCAGGTGTACAACCACCCGGACAAGCTGGTTTTTGAAACCATTGGACAGGAAAAGACGGCGGTATTCCTTTCGGTCAGTGATACGGACCGCTCGCAGGACCGGTTGATCAGCCTGTTTTACACGCAGGCATTTCAGGCACTGTGCGACTATGCGGATAATGAGTGTGAAGACAGCGCTCTTCCGGTTCCAGTACGGTTTATCCTGGATGATTTTGCTGCTAACTGTGTGATCAAGGACTTTGATAACTTGATATCCGTGATCCGTTCCAGAGAAATCTATGTGAGCATTATTTTGCAGAGTATTTCTCAGCTGGAAGCGATCTATGGGCCGGAAAAATCTCAAACCATTATCAACAACTGTGATCACTGCCTGTATCTTGGCGGACAGGACATCAGGACGGCTGAGTATATGGCCGTCAAGGTCAATAAAACCATGAACACGATCCTGAACATGCCGTTGGATCAGGCATGGCTCTTTACCAGGGGCAGCGGAGCCAGACAGGTCGAAAAGTATGACATTCGGGAACACAGAAGGTACGGGGAGCTTGCGGAGGCGAAAAGACTGCGCAGAGCGCCCGGCACTCCGGAAGGAGAGAAGCCGACGAAATCCCCGCAGCGATCGGAAGGGTTGTGCGCATGAGTTATGTGACAAGGTCGATGAAATCCCCGCAGCGTCCGAAAGAGATGTGCGCGTTATGTGGCAAGGTCGATGAAATCCCCACAGCGCCCGGAAGGGCTGTGCGCGTGAGTTAAGAAAAAAGAAAAAGGAGATAGAGCCGATATGTACATACAGCCTCGAATTATAAAGGAAACCAGCAGCGGCTTCAGCTCATTCGATATCCGGGATGAGATGCTGTCGCGCCGTGAGATTGAGTGTGTGGGAGAGATCAATTCGGAGAGTGCGGATGCGCTCATCTCCCAGCTGCTTTATCTGTTTCGGCAGGATCCGGAGCAGGAGATTACGATGTACATCAACAGCCCGGGCGGTGAGGTCGCAAGCGGCCTGGCGCTGTATGATGTCATGAAGGCCATCCGCTCCCCCATCCGGACAGTCTGTGTCGGCACTGCCGCCAGCATGGGCGCCGTCCTTTTTGCCGCGGGAGACCGGCGCGAGATTCTGCCTCACGCCAGAGTCATGATTCACGATCCGCTGATCAGCGGCGGCTTAGGCGGCAGTGCGCTGAACATTCGTGGCATCAGCGACGACCTGATGCGGACCCGGGAGATCCTGTGTCAGATTCTGGCGGAGCACACGCACCGGACGCTGGAAGAGATCTACGAAAAAACCTGCAACGATACCTATTTTTACGCCGAGGAGGCGGTGGAATACGGTCTGGCTGACCGGGTAATCCGGCAGTTTGAAGGTTAATCGAAACGATTATATTGAAACGGTTAATTGATACGATTAATAGAAACGAATAATCGAAACGATTAATTGATACGATACATTAGGCGCTTAAGAACGATTTCTTACGCAAAATGACAAAATTTTGGTTTCGGTTTATCCGGGTTAGGAACGATAGATACATCAGGAAAGATACATCAGGAAAGGAACGATCCTATGAAGGGAAAACAAATCCCGCTTTCGGAGCGGATTCGACGGACGGAACAGGGGCTTGCCGCAGATGAGGCCGCGTCGGCAAACGCAGTTCAGCAATTCGCGGCCCTGCCCTTAAGTGATTTTTTTCTTGATCCAACGGCATACCCTGAGTTTATGGAAAAGGCACAGGAAGCTGCCGGAGCTCTCGGTCTTGGCGAAATCCGTACGTATCTGGATGCAGTGAAGCTGATGGACGCCTGCCTGCGCTCCAGTGAAGATGCGCTTTGGGAGACAGGGAATCAACTGGTGTATTCCGTGTCGATCAATTGTCTTGATATGTGTGTGGTGCTCCGCGGACTCAATGATGAACAGTATCGGGAAAGCATGCATGATACGGTAAAAGAAGAATGCGTTTCCCTGAAGCCGTTTAAGGAACGGCTCAGAAGCATGCCTTCGGGGCGGACGGAGCAGTTTCCAATCCTGCATCTGCCGGTCAGACAGCTTTATCAGGGAGTCTCGGCACTGACCGGAAACGGACAGCCGGATAAATTTTACATAGAAGTCGTACTGCCCTGTGTAGCAAAAACGCTGGCGGAAAAAACAAACATGAGGGATACTGTGGCGGACATGGGCTACTGCGGGTGGATTGCGGCCACGCATCCGGACAGCGATGATGCAGACGATCTATATGATTTATCGGAGTATGAGGATGACGGCACGGATGATGACTGCGGTGATATAGAAGAAGACAACGATAGCGTGTATGATGATAGCACTGATGCGGAAGACAGCGATGGCATGGATGATGATTGTGCTGATGCGGAAGACAGTAATGATATGGATGATGATTGCGCGGATGCGGAAGACAGCGATAGCACGGATGACGCTTGTGTTGATGCTGCAAGTAATGACGATACAGGTGGCGATGAGGCTGGCAAAAGCCCTGATGCAGAATATAGCGGAAACTGTGGTTGTGACGCTCCGGAAGCGCTTCTTAAAAACTACCGATTGACCTGGTATATAGCGATTGCGCCTTATTTATTTCTTTGAAGCAATGAGTCAGACGGCCGGGGGCATAATGATCTGCGCTTCTACACTCCGTTTCGGTCCGCGCTAAACGTCTCCGCTTCGGTCGGCGCTAAGCGAACGTCCACTGGACGTTCAGCGCCTCGCTACGCCTGCGGTTTTTGTATCGCACTCTCGACAAAACATTCTGCGCATTATGCACAAGTACTTACGATACGGTCTACTAGTAGTTTGTTGGCTGGTTTTTGGGGAAAAGGGAGAATGCCATATGAATTTCAGCTCACCGTTGCAGGACTGGTCTCCGCAGGCGGTTTACCGCTGCCTGGACAAAGAGATTATGGGGCAGGAGAAGGCAAAACGGGCCATCTCGGTTCTCTTTTATAATTGCCTGGAAGGCCGGAGAAGCACGAATCTGCTGATGGGAAGTACGGGGACCGGTAAGACAGAACTGTTTCGATGCCTGAGAAGACATTATCCGGGGCGGGTTGTGGTCGTGGATGCGTCTGCTCTGAGCGCGGAAGGCTGGAATGGCGCAAACAGCACACATCTTTCCAGCATATTGCGAAACAATCCCGAAATTGGGAAAATGCCGACCCTGCTGGTGTTTGATGAATTTGACAAATGCATTCGCCCGGCGTATGGGAGCCGCGGCACGAATTATGCGGATTTGCTGCAGGACAATTTCCTGAAGATGGCGGACGGCGATCTGGTTGAATTTGGAGAAGGCAGCAGCTTTATTCAGACGGATTTTTTCAATGTTTCAATTGTCTTTATGGGAGCCTTTGCAGATTTGAAAGTATCTGCGGACGGGCACAGGCCAGTGGGCTTTTGTCCGGCCCCCGGTGTATTGCCCGCGGCCTCCGGACAGGAGGAGATTTCCGTGGATGATCTCATACAATACGGGCTGAAACGGGAGCTGGCCGGGAGAATCCAGCGGCTGATCCGTATGGAAGAGCTTTCATTTGAAACGATGCTGCAGATTGCCAAAAAGACTGTTTTCCATCTCTCGCAGGAATACAACAGCTCCATCTGGATCGATACGCCCAGCCTGGAGCAGATGGCGCAGGCGGCACTGGATTCCGGCCTCGGGGCGAGATTCATCAGGAGCTGCCTTCTGGAACGGATGGATGCCATCCAGTTTGAAGACCCGTCCGCCGCGGTTTATGACATCCGAAGGGAAGCGTCCGATGGGCCGGAATACAACGTTTCCGGGCTTCCGTGGGAATATGAGATGGCATGAAATTCGGAAGTGGTAATATTGCAGATCAGACAAGGCAGAGGCATATAGAAAATCCTCACAAGGAGGCTGGGAAAATGATCTATCTTACAGGAGATACGCATACGGAATGGATGACTCGATTAAGCTTTCAAGCGTTTCCGGAAGGACGTGAGCTTACGAAGGATGATTTCGTGATTGTTCTTGGCGATTTTGGCATCTGGAAGGATACGAAGGGAGAGCGGTACCAGCTGGGCTGGCTGGATGAGCGTCCGTTTACGACGCTGTTTCTGGACGGAAACCATGAGAATTTCGACCGTTTATACAGTGACGAGTTCCCGCTTGTTCCTTTTCACGGAGGGTTCGCGCAGAGAATTCGACCATCGGTGTACCACTTGCTGCGCGGGGAGGCTTATACGCTGGAAGGGCACACCTTCTACGCGTTCGGCGGCGCATCCAGTCATGACATTTCGGACGGGATTCTCCAGGTCGGAGACCCGCGAATCAAGCTTTGGCAGCGGGACCGCGCGTGGGGCGGGAAGTTCTGGCTGTTTCGTGTTGAACATGAGTCCTGGTGGAAAGAGGAGCTGCCATCGGAGGATGAAATCGCTCATGGCCGTGATACACTGGATCGCCTCGGCTGGAGAGCTGATTATATCCTCTCGCATTGTGCGCCGATTGAGGTGCATCGAATGCTTGACCCGAAGTGGACGAAGACCGATCGTTTGATGGATTTTTTGCAGGAGGTTTATGAGAAAGCGTCCTTTGGCCATTGGTTTTTTGGACATTACCATACAGAGATGAATGTTACGGAAAAAATGCATGTCATATATCGGCAGATTTTCCGGCTCTGTTGACAAGAATAAAATGGTGCCGTTATACCCGTGCCACGCATTCTGCTGCGGGGCGCGGAGAGAACGAGCAACAAACGGAGAGAATCTGAGAAAATTTATTTGAGAAAAAATAGATATATGGGGGTTGACATTTTCTGGTTTTATGTTATTATAGCCGCATGAGCGAATAAACATTTACGAAAAAACACATTTTTGCTTTTTGATTATGGAGGATAGTGAAGAGTCGAGGGGCGAAGTGTGTCATAATGAGACGTTTACAGACACCTTGTCACTTGGAGCAAGGTGTTTTTCTTTCCCCTTCGATTCTGAGCTGAACCCATTCCCATGCAGAGGTTCTCGCTGCACCAGCAAAGCAAAAAGGAGTAAATGTTTATGAAAATGACGAATGGCTCTATCTCATGTGAAGTATCTGCTGCATCTGATGTTATCTTTGTTTCTTATGTTCCCTGCAACTACGACAAAAACACGGTCTTCTACGCGGCCCGGCGCTTTTTCGCCCGCTGCGGGAAGCTGCGCCGGGAGTGCACCTGCGAGAGTCGGCGCATCCGCCTTGACAAAAGGGGAAAGGGAAAAATCCCCTTTTGCTACCTGATCCCGGCAGTTCTTATGGAGCTTCCGGGCGAATGGGCACGGGTGACCGGAGTAGTCAGCGCCGAAGGCGTGGAGCTGCAAAAGGTGGAGCTCTTTCCAAACCACCCCGGTATGCTGCTCCGGTAGCAGCCACAGCCGGGGCCGGGTGCCTGCCTGTAAAGACAGGCGCCCGAATGCTGCTAAAGGTAGAAGGACGGTCCGCAGAGCCGGATATGCCCGAATACTGCAGAAGTTCGGAGGCTGGTCCGCAGAGTCGGAGGCGTCCGAACACTGCAAAAGCTCAAAGAACAGTTCACAGGGCCGGATGGCTGTGAATGGTTCGGCAGGTGTACCTTGACAATTAGTTGATTCTACAACCAAGAGAGAAAAGGAGAGCAGAATATGGACATGATGTGTGTATCAATCCTGCAGCCGGAAACCGGGAACCGCATTCGTTCGCTTATCCGTCAGAGCGGATACAGCGTCCAGGACATTCAGCAGATTATGGGATTTGAGAATCCACAGGCGGTCTACAAGTGGATGGCCGGAAAGAATCTGCCTGGCACGGACAACCTGCTGATCCTGAGCAGAGTGCTCCGGGTACATATGGAAGAGCTCCTCGTCACAAACGAGGAGCCCGGCCCTGACTCGGACCTTGATATTTACTCAGATATGGATCTCTGTGCATAGCATTGTTGACAGAGCAAAAGCCGATTCGGGGGTTTTCATTTTGGCTTGATTCTTTTATAATGAAAGAAAGCCGTAAAGAGCGCGACAGAAAATAAGAAAGGAAGGCCGCAAAGAGTGCGGCGGAAAGGAAAAGCTATGACAAAAGCATACATCTACGAAGATTATCTGAAAGAGCCGCAGCACCTGACGTTTGAGCGTATGGCTCAGATTCATCGGGAGATGGTCAGTGAGGTGGGGACGGATGAGGAGGCCCTCGAGTATTATGATGATTTGATCCGGGCAGCGGCAAAATACGCGAATATCCGCGCCTCCTGGTGCACACTGGACCGCGAGAAGAAAATGGAAACGGACGGAAGCCGGACGTCTGCGCACGATTCCTTTATTACAAATCTCAACATGTTTGCGAGACTTCTGAAGCAGCTGGGCAAGCCCGCCGCCTGGCGCGACGAGCTTGGCTATGACACGGAAGGATACGGGCGAAAAGCGCTGGGAGATTTTGCCTGCTATCTGGCGTTTGTCAGCGGAATCAACGCAAGGTAAGGTAACTCTTGAATTTTACGCCTGCAGCTTCTCAAAGACCGGCATATATTCAATCGGTGCATCCACGGTTACGGTCTGTCCGCCGCTGAAGTGTTCGCCGGTGCTGGTCAGCTTCCACTCGCCTGCGGGCAGGTAGACCTCGCGCTGAAACTGATTCAGATAAAGAATCGGCGCGACGAGATACTGACTGCCGAACATGTACTGGTCGCTGAGCTCCCAGCAGTTCGAGTCTTCGGGAAATTCGTAGAACATCGTGCGGATCAGCGGAGAGCCGTTTTCATGGGCTTCCTGGTAGAGACCACGGATGTAGTCGTGCAGGGAAATCCGAAGGTCGTAGTAGCTGCGCATGATCCGGTAATTGTCCTCTCCGTAACTCCACAGCTCGTTCGGCTGGCCGGTGTGGAGGTAGCCGCCTCCCCAGTCGCGGTCGTCGAGCGGCGGGATGTCGTAAGGACCCCGGTCGCCGTGCATCCGCAGTACAGCCGAGTAGACGGCGAACTGGTACCAGCGGATCAGCAGCTGCCGGAAGTCGGGATCATTCACGTCGTCGGTCATGAACCCGCCGATGTCGGTGGTCCACCAGGGGATGCCGGCCAGCCCCATGTTCAGGCCGGCCTGCAGCTGATCGCGGAACCCTTCGAAGGTGCTGGGCACATCGCCGGACCAGATGACATTGCCGTATTTCTGGCTGCCTGCCCAGCCGCAGCGGAGCAGGTTCACGACAGTACCGTCGCCTGACTGGCTCATTTTGTCATAGAAAATGCGGCTGTACATCTGCGGATAGAGGTTGCTGCAGGAAAGCGCGGAGCCTTCATAATAGCGGTAGTTCTCAAAGTCGTAGACGCCGAGGTCCGGTTCGGAATTATCCAGCCAGAACGCGTCAATGCCATAGTCGTAATAGTTGCGCTTGCATACTTTCCAGACATACTCGCGGGTCTCGGGATTGAACGGGTCAATCTCCACGCAGTCGCCCTGATAGTCGTAGGTCTGCGCCGCGCCGCGCTCGGTTTTCATCAGGAGCCCGCGCTCGAACATCGGCTCAAAGTTTTCGCTGCGCCGGTCCACGGACGGCCAGACGGAAACAATGACCTTGATCCCCATCGCGTGCAGCTCGTCTACCATTGCTTTGGGATCGGGCCAGTAGGTCTTGTCAAATTTCCAGTCGCCCTGCACGGTCCAGTGGAAGAAATCAATCACAATCTGGTCGATGTGGATGCCTTCCTCCTGATATTTATGAGCGATCTCCAGTACCTCTGCCTGCGTGCGGTAGCGAAGCTTGCACTGCCAGAGGCCCATCCGGTCTTCCGGAAACATGGGCGCGTGTCCGGTCACCGCGGTGTAGGATGCCAGAATCTCCTTCGGAGTATCCGCCGCGGTCATCCAGTAGTCCATCTGCTTCGTCGAGCGGGCAATCCATTCGGTGTAATTCTTGCCAAAGGTCACGCGGCCGACCGCGGGATTGTTCCACAGAAATCCATAGCCCAGCGAGGAAACGGCAAACGGGACGGAAATCTGAGAATTCCGCTGCGCCAGCTCCAGCACACTGCCCTTGTGGTCAAGCCAGGGCTGCTGGTACTGTCCCATGCCGAACAGCTTCTCCCCGTCGTTGCTCTCGAACTTCACGTTCAGGTGGTAATTCTCGCCGCCAGCCAGACCCTTCCACTCGCGGCTGACAATCTTCAGACAGCGGCTCTCCCGGGAAAGTGTGTCGCCGTAATTGCGGTTGTATTCCCGCAACAGCAGTGTCCAGCGGTCTTCCTTCCATTTATAATAGGAAATAACACCTGCCCAGTTGACGATCGCCCGGATGCGTCCATTCGTGATCACACCGCAGCCATTTTGGCCAAGCACCGACTCTGCAGCGATTTGAACTGCGGCACTTTTTGAATCAACAGCATTTTTGGTTGCGGGTTCAACCATTTCTTTTTCCCAGACTCCCGGCTCCCAGATTTCTACCTGCGCGTCTGCTCGCTCCGGGACTTCTGTCAGCGCCCAGTTCTGGCTGTGAATGCCTGCGTTCATGCTTGCGCGCACGCGGAGGGAATCCTTTCCCCAGGCCTCAATTCGGAGCGTCTCGCCCTGACGCTGCGCGAGGAGTGCTCCATTGTCATTTGAAAAAATCATACCTTTTCTCCTCTTATAAAATTATGCATGATCGGTCCGGTTGCTTTTTGCTACTGGCAGACTGTATCCTGGAATCTTGCGCAGAATGCACATGAGGGTATGATACAGGCTACGAGCATTCGTAAAACGATTCAGAACAGCAGGCGAAACGTATGTTTTGATGCGGCTCTGAACTTTTTTAATATTTTATCATACACAGGATGGAGACTGCAACCGGAAATCCTGCTTTAAACGCGGTATTCCTGCTGTGGATGGATGACAGAAACGGAGTTCGCGGCCCGGATGTGAATGTCAGACGGAAAACCGTTCCGCCGCGGGTATGATTTTGCTTGCATTTGCGGAAGGAAGAGGATACAATGATGGCGGAAAGAATACGCTGGATTACCCATGGCGTCGGGTCGCGAAAGGACAAAGGATGAGTCACGAAGAATTATGGGAACTTTTGATCGCGCATCAGGATGAACCGTTTTTTACGGTAAAAGGGCTTCCGTTCCGGTATACAATACGTGGAGGGAAGCTGTTTGTGGACCGGCGGGAGAAATCCATCACGCGCGCCACGATTATAAAGGCATATGACCGGATTCAGGAGGCACCGGAGGAGATTACCGGGCCAAAGAGGCTGAACGCGTTCGGTGCGCCGTACATCTGGGCGATTTTCCTGCAGCTGAAGATTGCCGCCGCTCCGGTACGAAGTACTCGTGCAGGAGCCGGGAGGAAGAAGAACGCGGCGGCGAATGAAGAGGAAAACGGAGGATTCTATGATAACAGTAAAACCGGAGATTGAGATTCTTGACATGGCTGATTACCGGACGATTCTGGAAAAGATTGAGCGGATCGGCAGGGTCTGCTATAAAAGTGAAGAACGGATTGGAGAGGGAACGGCCGAGCGGTTTATTGCAGGGATTTTAAAAAGCGGACATGAGTCGGTGATTGAGCATGAGTCGGTGACCGTAAAGGTGATCTGCGACCGGGGGGTGACCCACGAGATCGTGCGGCACCGGGTTGCGAGCTACTCTCAGGAGAGCACCCGCTACTGCAATTATTCAAAAGACAAGTTCCAGAACCAGATTTCGGTGATTGACATCGCGACCGGGTTTGGCTACGATCTGAATGACCCGGCGGATTGCAGAAAGTATGAGATCTGGACCGCGGCCATGGAGAGCGCCGAGAAGTATTATTTTGAGATGCTCTCCGCGGGGGCATCGCCGCAGGAGGCACGGTCGATTCTGCCGAATTCCCTGAAAACGGAGCTGGTGATGACGATGAATCTGCGGGAGTGGAGACATTTTCTGCGGCTGCGGCACGCGTCCGCCGCGCATCCGCAGATCCGGGAGATCGCAGGACAGATCCTGGAGGTGTTCCAGAAGGAGCTGCCGGTGTTTTTTGCGGATATAGAATGAGGAATGGATATGATCTTGAAAATAATCAATTGGCGGAATTTGACGTACTTTTTTCAAATTTTGGATTGATAGAACGGGAAATATGTAGTATACTTGCATTGATTTAGCGGTAATGGCTGCCCCCGCCGGGTTATGCGGAGGGGCCCGGGCAGCGACAAATTTACAAAGAGAGGTTGATTATTATGGCATTAGTGACAAGTACCGAAATGTTCAAGAAGGCTTACGAAGGCGGCTACGCGATTGGCGCTTTCAATGTGAACAACATGGAGATCGTACAGGGTATCACGGAGGCGGCTGCTGAGCTGCACTCTCCGGTCATCCTGCAGGCATCCGCCGGCGCCAGAAAATACGCGAATCCGACTTATCTGAGAAAGTTGGTTGAGGCTGCTGTGATTGAGTGCCCGGATATCCCGATCGTGCTGCATCTGGATCACGGCGCAGATTTCGAGACCTGCAAGTCCTGCATCGATGGCGGTTTCACCTCTGTTATGATTGATGCTTCCAAGTATCCGTTCGAGGAGAACATTGAGATTACGAAGAAGGTTGTAGAGTACGCACATGATCACGGCGTGGTGGTTGAGGCTGAACTGGGCAAGCTGGCCGGTATCGAGGATGATGTAAATGTATCCGCAGCGGATTCTTCCTATACACAGCCGGAAGAGGTAGAAGAGTTTGTCGGCAAGACCGGAGTTGACTCTCTGGCGATTGCGATCGGCACCAGCCATGGCGCTTACAAATTCACTCCGGAACAGTGCACACGCAATGAGGAGGGCATCCTTCTTCCGCCGCCTCTTCGCTTTGATATCCTTGAGGAAGTATCGAAGAGACTGCCGGGCTTCCCGATCGTTCTGCACGGCGCTTCTTCCGTTCCGCAGGAATACGTGAAGATCATCAACGCAAACGGCGGAGCTCTGAAGGACGCGATCGGCGTACCGGAGGATCAGCTGCGTCAGGCTGCAAGATCTGCAGTCTGCAAGATCAACATCGACTCTGACCTTCGCCTTGGTATGACCGCAGGCTGCCGTCAGGTATTCAATGAGCATCCGGAGTATTTCGATCCGAGACAGTATCTGACCGTTGGCCGCACGAATGTAAAGGCTGTTGTTGCGCACAAGATTAAGACCGTTCTCGGCAGCGAAGGCAAGGCCTGAGAGACATCATTTTACACAACGATAGGGTCATCTGGTCATTTCGTTTCGTAAAAAATATGGAAATATTGGTTTTTATCGAAGAAATTCAATTTTGTGCTTGATTTTTACAAAAGAAAAGAGTATTTTATTTACAGGTGACGAGGGCGTTCCAGAATGTAGATTGTGGAATGCCCTTATTTCATTTTGTGAAACCGTTTGGAACAGCTGAAATATGTTTCGAATAGCTAAAAAGGTCGAGTGTCAGCTGAAGCAGTACGCTGATTTGCTGCCTGCATTTCACTGTTCAGAGCGGGAAGGCTTAAAAGTGGAAGAGGAGAAGATTATGAGTGAGTATTTTAATGTAGCGGACATTTTCGGCGAAGATGTGTTCAACGAAAAAGTGATGCAGGAGCGTCTCCCGAAAAAGGTCTACAAAGCGCTGCAGAAGACGATTGAAGAAGGCAAAGAGCTGGATCTGGCAACAGCGGATGTCATTGCGGCGGCGATGAAGGACTGGGCGATTGAGAAGGGTGCGACCCATTATACACACTGGTTCCAGCCCCTGACTGGTGTGACGGCGGAGAAGCATGATTCCTTTATTACGGCACCGAATCCGGATGGAACGGTTCTGATGGAGTTCTCCGGCAAGGAGCTGATCAAGGGCGAGCCGGATGCGTCTTCCTTCCCGTCGGGCGGCCTGCGCGCAACGTTTGAGGCGAGAGGCTATACCGCGTGGGACTGCACGTCACCGGCGTTTGTGCGTCATGACGCGGCAGGCGCGATTCTCTGTATCCCGACGGCGTTTTGCTCTTATACGGGTGAGGCGCTCGATCAGAAGACACCGCTGCTCCGTTCGATGGAAGCGATTAATACACAGTCTCTGCGTCTGCTGAGACTGTTTGGAAATACGACATCAAAGAAGGTCACTCCGTCCGTTGGACCGGAGCAGGAGTATTTCCTGGTAGACGAGAAGAAATTCCTCCAGAGAAAAGACCTGATTTTCACCGGCCGTACGCTGTTCGGCGCAATGCCGCCGAAGGGCCAGGAGCTGGACGATCATTATTTCGGCACGATTCGTCAGAGAATCGCTGCGTTTATGAAGGATGTCAACGAAGAGCTCTGGAAGCTCGGCGTTCCGGCGAAGACGCAGCACAATGAGGTGGCTCCGGCACAGCATGAGCTGGCTCCGATTTATTCAGAGGCCAATGTGGCGGTTGACCAGAACCAGATCGTGATGCAGACGCTCAAACGCGTGGCCTGCCAGCATGGCCTGAAGTGCCTGCTGCATGAGAAGCCGTTTGCCGGTGTGAATGGTTCCGGTAAGCATAACAACTGGTCGATTACGACGGATGATGGTATTAACCTTCTGGATCCGGGCAAGACCCCGCACGAGAACATTCAGTTCCTTCTGGTTCTTTCCTGCATCCTGAAGGCAGTTGATGAGCATGCAGATCTGCTTCGTGAGTCCGCTGCGGATCCGGGCAATGATCACAGACTGGGCGCGAACGAGGCGCCGCCTGCAATTATTTCTGTATTCCTTGGTGAGCAGCTGCAGGATGTGGTTACCCAGCTTGTCAGCACAGGCGAGGCGACGCACTCCAATAAGGGCGGCATCCTGAAGACCGGTGTGAAGACGCTCCCGGATCTGGAGAAGGATGCGACCGACCGCAACCGTACCTCACCGTTCGCGTTTACGGGCAATAAGTTTGAGTTCCGTATGGTAGGATCCCGCGACTCCATCGCTTCTCCGAATATTGTGCTGAACACGATTGTTGCGGAAGCGTTCTGTGATGCATGCGACATTCTTGAAAAAGCGACGGATTTTGACGCGGAAGTTCACAGCCTGATCAAGCGTCAGCTGACCGAGCATCAGAGAATCATCTTCAACGGCAACGGCTACGCGCCGGAATGGGTAGAGGAGGCCGAGAGAAGAGGCCTGCCGAACATTAAGTCTATGGTGGATGCGATCCCGACGCTTGTGACGGATAAGTCGGTTTCCATGTTCGAAAAATTCGGCGTGTTTACAAAGGCGGAGCTGGAGTCCCGTGTGGAAATCAAGTATGAGAACTACTCCAAGGCAATCAACATCGAGGCGAAATCGATGATTGATATTGCGAGCAAGCAGATCATTCCGGCTGTCATCAAGTCTACTAAGAGCGTTGCGGATACGATTATTGCGGTAAAGGCTGCCGGAGCCGATGCGTCCGTACAGGAAGAGCTCCTTTCCCAGACCAGTGCACTGCTGGTTGAGACAAAGAATGCGCTCGCGAAGCTGACAGAAATCACGGCGACAGCAGCGGCGATGGAAGAAGGAGCGGAGCAGGCGAGGTACTATCATGACGTGGTTATGAGCGCAATGAGCGATCTGCGTACGCCGGTCGATGAGCTGGAGATGATCGTAGACAAGGATATGTGGCCGATGCCGTCCTACGGCGATCTGCTGTTCGAGGTCTGATGGACCAGAATGCGTGATATGGATTCTTACATTGCGAAATTAGTTCAATTGTTATTCTAACGGCTGAATTGAATGAAAAGTCCCCGGAAGTGTGCTGGAGCCGCTTTCGGGGATTTTTTGCTGCAGTTTTCTTATGCATTGTGAAGTCACAGAGATTCAGAAGCAGATAGCAAGTGGATTTATTCTGTATTTTTCGTGCATTTTTCACAATTTTTTATTGATTTTTTTGTGAGGATATATTATAGTAGACAACAAAGCGTGAAACAGAAACACAGCGAGGATTTATGGACTTCGCGTCATATAGTTATACATATATTTCCCCATGAACAGGTCTGGGAGGAGGGTTTACGAGTGATATCGAATCAGGTTTTACAGACGACACTGGACGGATTAAAAGCAATCAGCAGAGTGGATTTGTGCGTGCTCGATACGGAGGGTGTGATGTTGGCGACAACATTTTCCGAGGCGGAGGAATTTCGTGATTCCGTTCTTGCCTTCGCGAACTCACCCGCAGACAGCCAGGTCGTATCCGGCTGCCAGTTTTTTAAGGTGTTTGACGACCATCAGCTGGAGTACATCCTTTTATCGAATGGAAACAGCGACGATGCACACATGGTGGGACGGATGGCTGCGTTCCAGCTTCAGAGTCTTCTGGTAGCATACAAGGAACGTTTTGACAAGGATAATTTTATCAAGAATCTGCTCCTAGACAATCTGCTTCTTGTGGATATTTATAATCGCGCGAAGAAGCTTCATATTGATACGGAAGCCCGCCGCGTGGTGTTTATTGTGGAGCTGGATCATGAAAAGGAGACCGCTCCGCTTGAAAATATCCGTGCTTTGTTTGGCGCACGTTCCGATGATTTTATCACAGCTGTGGATGAGAAGAGCATTATTGTGGTGAAGGAGCTCGGTGAACAGGACAGCTACGCCGATATGGATCGGGTTGCGGAGATGATTCTGGACGCGCTGGGCGAGGAGAAGAAGCAGGAAGCGCTGGTTGCGTATGGCACAATCGTCGGCGAGATCAAGGAAGTCTCCCGCTCTTACAAAGAGGCGAGGATGGCGCTGAATGTCGGCAAGATTTTCTTCGAAGAGAGAAAAGTCATCGCTTACAGCACACTGGGCATCGGACGTCTGATTTATCAGCTTCCGATTCCGCTCTGCAAAATGTTTATTAAAGAAATTTTTGACGGCAAATCCCCGGATGATTTCGACGAGGAGACGCTGACCACGATTAACAAATTCTTCGAGAACAGTTTGAATGTTTCGGAGACCTCCCGGCAGCTCTACATCCACCGGAACACACTCGTTTACCGTCTGGACAAGCTCCAGAAACAGACCGGGCTGGATTTGCGTGTGTTCGAGGACGCGATCACATTCAAGATTGCGCTCATGGTGGTCAAATACATGAATTACATGGAGAGCCAGGAGTACTAAATTATTTAAATGATGAAAATGAGACGCAACAAAAAGACACGTTTTGTATATAAGAAACAAAAAGATTGAATTTTCACGATGGCTGTGATACAATACCTTGTTGTTGGGGGATCGAATATTGTTGTGCCCTAAATATGAAGAATCCTGCGTGTGGCTTACAGGAACGGAGGGGAGGAGAACCTGGCAAATAAGGCTGGCAGGCAGCCGGAACGGAGGAAAAATGGAAGAGGATATGAATAATGGCGAGATGATTAGAGATCTGGCAGAGGAAAATCAGACCAGAAAGATCCTTGAAATCTTAAATGAATGCAAGGATATCGAAGAGGCAAAGAAAAAAGTAAGAGAGCTTCTTAATAAATAAGTAAACAGCATGGATGGGATTTGCCGTCACTCATCATATGTCCGTACTCGTGCAGCGAGTATGGACGGAGGCCGCGTTATATCATGCGCGGCTTTCCTTGTAACATGAAAACAGCCTTTCATGAGTTCATTTCTGAAGGGCTGTTTTTATGCACAGAGCCGGGCAAGGTGTATTGCGGCTAAAGCCGCACCCGGCTAGCGCAGGCGAGTAGGAGCCGACAAGGCCGCCTCCTACTCGATCACAGAGCCGGGCAAGGAGTTTTGCGGCTAAAGCCGCACCCGGCTCGCGCAGGCGGATAGGGTGAGAGGGCTCCCCCTATCCGATCTTGAGAAGGAAGGGTTTTTATGCAGCAGGATTATAATAAGGTCTCATCTGGAAAGGCTCCCCGCCAGAAAAAAATCGCTGTTATTAATGATTTTACCGGCTTTGGGCGTTGCTCCCTGACGGTGTCGATTCCAATCATTTCCGCAATGAAGGTGCAGTGCTGTCCGGTGCCGACCTCCATTTTTTCGAATCATACGGCCTATGAGAGCTGGTTTTTTGAGGATTTTACGAATCAGATGCAGCCCTATGTCGATGAATGGAAGAAGCTGGGGCTCGAATTTGATGGAATCAGTACGGGGTTTCTGGGATCCGAAGAGCAGATTCAGATTGTGCTGCGGTTTCTGGAGGATTTTTGCCAGGAGAATACGGTCGTACTTGTGGACCCGGTGATGGGGGATGACGGCAGCATGTATTCGACCTATACGCCCGAGATGTGCGCAGGAATGAAAAAGCTGGCTGCCCGCGCCGATATCCTGACGCCGAATCTGACGGAGGCCTGCATTCTGACCGGCCAGGAGTATCATGAGGGCAGGTGGAAAACCAGTCAGATCATTTCCCTGGCGGAGACGCTGGCAGCAATGGGGCCGGATAAGGTCGTGATTACCGGCATTTTGCAGGGGGAATTTATTGCCAATCTTTGCTATGAGAAAGGAAAAGAGCCGAAATTTGTGCGGACACACTCGGCCGGTATGCAGCGCTGCGGGACGGGGGATGTTTTTTCTTCTATTATAGCGGCCGATGCGGTGAATGGAGTGGATTTCCAGGAATCGGTGCGAAAGGCTTCCCATTTTATTAAGCTCTGTATCCAAAAGTCCGTCGAAATGGATCTGCCCCTGACCGATGGGGTATGCTTTGAAGAATTGCTCGGGCTGCTGTGCAAAAGGTAGTATGTCATCCGCTGTTTGGAGTAGCTTTTGCAATTTTATGTATCGCGCTGTCCTTTGTTGTGCTCTGTTGTGTTGAAGCTAGTACCTCGTCTCCAAATTATCTCGACTTTATACTTGTCTGAATTTCCATCTGCTTCGTTGTCATCAGTCGACGTAGCCACCGCTACGCCTCCTTCTTCCGCCTCGCATATGAAAATTCATCCTGCGTCTAAAGTCGAGCTATTTGGAAGACGATGTACTTGTTGCTGCAGTCAGAAGAATCACAAAAATTGCGGTTTTCGATCCTGAATGGTCATTAAAAATGAGAATAACGCCTGAAAATCGCAAAAAAATATGGATGATCAGGCGTACGGGACCGTATTTAGAAAAAAAGTCGTTGACAAATAAAGAGAAAGATATTACAATAACCCTGTCATTAAGATTTAACAAATATGTAATATTTTTAATAAAATTGTAGCAAGCTTTTTGGGGGGAACAGCGAATGAGGAAAAGGTCAATATGGGTTGCGGCTGGTATGGCAGTGATTATGAGCATTTCTTCTTTGGCGGGAGCACTTGCTCTGGCTGAGGAGACATCTGCCGTGGAGGAAGTCAGTACGGAGACTGTTGCAGAAGGGGCACAGTCAGAGACTGAGACAGTGGCTGAGACAGAGATTGTCGCGGGTGCAGAAGATGGGACAGGCGAAGCGTCCGATACCGAAGAGGCGGAGACCGAAACGGGAACGGAGATTGAGACCGAGACAGAAACGGAGACCGAGACGGAAACAGAAACCGAGGAGTCTGAATATGAGTATGTAGCGGTTGCTTATGAGGAAGAGAATGCATGGGCGGATGTGGCGATCACGAACAGTGAGGTTGTAGAGACCGGTGTGAATATCCGGAGCGCCGCGGATGCGGACAGTGAGGTTCTCGGATTTCTGTATGTGGGTACCGCGGTGTGGGTGCTTGAGCGGGGCGACACCTGGACCAAGTTTTATTCGAATGGGATTACCGGGTATGTGATGAGCAGCTATCTGCTTTATAATGGCGATGTGGCTGAGATCGCGGAGGTGTACGGCGCGGAGGGCGTGCGTGCAGACTGGGACGGCGTGTGTGTTTATACATCGGATGACGCTGCTACCGTGAAGGATACCATGGATGAGGGCGACGTGTTCCAGGTCGTGAATGATTATGGACACTGGATCGAGATTAAATATGATGAAGACTCGACGGGATATGTTTCCAGCGATGATGTGACTAGCGTGATGCTGTTTGAATCGGCTACTCCGAAGGATGGAGAGCGGGTTCAGCTGGAACGGCTTTACGGCGCGATTTACCAGACGGAAGCAGTGGAGACAGAAGCGGAAACTTACGTAGAGACGGAAGCGGCTTCCACTGATACAAGTTCTTCGACATCAAGTTCCTCGTCCTCGAGTTCTTCGACGTCAAGTTCCTCGTCCTCGAGCTCATCATCCTCAAGCTCGTCATCGTCCAGCTCGTCCTCAACGACGACTGCTACAGAGGCGGCGCAGACAGAGACGACGGCTGCCACGGAGGCAACGCAGACGGAAACGACGGCTGCCACGGAGGCAGCGCAGACGGAAACGACCGCTTCTACGGAAGCGACACAGACGGAGACGACCGCCACCGAATCCTCTTCTTCTGGAGAAGGATACTATGACGCAGATACAGATACTTATTATGACGCAAATGGAAATGTCGTGACCTCTTCCTATGAAGCGGAGACGACAGCTTCCACTGAGGCAGAGACGACAGCTTCCACGGAAGCGGCAGCGACGACGTCCGCCAGTACGGACGGCACGACTCTTCTGGCGGCATTGATTTACTGCGAGGCAGGGAATCAGAGCTACGAAGGAATGGTAGCGGTCGGTGCGGTCGTAATGAATAGTGTGAGCAGTTCTTCTTTCCCCAACACGATCAGCGAAGTAATTTACCAGAGCGGTCAGTTTGGTCCGGCTTCGAGCGGCGCGCTTGCGACTGCGATAGCGAATGGTGTCCCCAGCACCTGCTATACGGCGGCGTCAGCGGCGATCGGAGGAGAGGATCCGACAGGCGGGGCACTTTACTTCAATACATCTGCCGGGACAGGCGTACAGATTGGAGACCACTGGTTCTATTAATGCTCCATCAAAGACTACAGATGAAAGAAAGATGAAAAAGAACCGCCGGGTGGCGGTTCTTTTTCATCCCAGCAGCTCTTTAAAGACGAATTTGTAAATGCTTTGGCTGTGCTCCTTCCAGCTGCGGCACGCTGCCTTTGCCTGATCCTCGTAAGGAACGGTGATGGTCAGGTCGATCAGGTTGGCCAGCTTCTCTTTAACCACACAGCGGACAGAGTAATCGCCCTCTGTGTTCTTATAGTAATCCGCGAGCACGGAGACGTCATCGCGCATCTGGATTTTATTATCCGTCATGTACTGGTCAAGCTCCCGGCGAATGGTTGGCGAAATCCGGTTATGAAAATATTTCAGAACCTCTTCCCCGGCCTCCAGGATGGTATAATAAGAACAGTTGCGGATGGTCTCGGTATGGATCATCTGACCGTCTTCCAGATCCGCGAGCACAGACTGAAGAGTGAAAAAATCTGTATAGTCTTTTTCCAGAATGAAATCGGAAATCTGCGCGTTTGTGAGCGGAAAATCCACCCGGCTCAGCATATATAGAATGATTAATTTATAGAGAGTATCTGAATCGGCCATCGAAACTCCTCCTTCCCAAGATACGCTGATAAAAAACGGAAGCGCAATGTGCGCGGCTTTTAGAAGTATACCATCGGATTTGGATTTCGTAAAGGGATAAAATCCGGGCGAATAACTGTTTTCCGGTTGCGGATATTGCTTTTGTTATGATACAATGAAAGCCGCGCATTAGAAAATCGCTTCGCGATTGGCGCGGCCTTCGTCCATACTCGCTGAGCGAGTACGGACATGTGATACAATGAAAGCCGCACATTTAAAGTTGCGCTTCGCGCAAGGCGCGGCCTTCGTCCATACTCGCTAGGCGAGTACGGACATGTGATACAATGAAAGCCGCACAATGGAAAATCGCTTTGCGAGGGGTGCGGCCTTCGTCCATACTCGTTTAGCGAGTACGGACATGATATACTTAATTGCATCGGCGGACATTGCGCGGCCATTTTCCACAGGGCAAAACTCCTATTCTTTTAAAAGTGTTAAAGAAAAAATAAGAATGGAGCGTTGAAAGTGGAAAAATGTCATGCTATACTAGTCTTGATTGATCAGTCTGGCCACACAGGGACAATTCTGCGATACCAATCGAATCACGGAGGAATCCGCAGCAGTATTCTTTTTGCTGGCGCAATCATTTATGTACGAAATGACGGAAGAACAGAACCGGACAAGTACGGAATGGAGACGGGGATATGGACGAACAAAAGAGGACATCAGGAAGAGATTCCGGGGGAGCTGTGCCTGGAGGCAGGCGAAGCAGACGCGCGGAGCCGATCGGGAGTATGCCGAAGGAGCATCTTGCGGTGTCGAACGGACGCCGGCGCAAGGATGAGGAGACGGACGCGAAGATGCGCATTCTGTGGGCACTGTTTGGTGTGCTGGTTGTGCTGCTGGTGATTGCGATCGTCTATGAAATTGTTCTGGGCAACGGGACGAAAGAGACCGGTTCGCAGCGCATGAGCGAAAGCGTTCAGGAGACGGAGACGGATCTGGCGGCCGGACAAAATGAAGAAAAGGAAGAGGAGTCCGGGACAGAAGAGGGCGCTGTGATCATACAGGATTCCGGCAGCGAGTCAGAATCCGGAGATGGGGATGATTCCGGAGCGGAACAGGAGTCTGGGGCTGCGTCGGATTCCGGAACGGATCAGGCTTCGGGACAGGAAGAGAGCTCAGGGGAAACATCAGCCGGAACGACGGATGAAGTACAGGACTCTGATTCGGCGCAGGAAACGGATGCGCAGGCAGAAGCTTCTGCGTCGCAGAACGTGACATTGGCGGGGCTTGGAAACTGAAGGATATTCAGCAGAAGATTTTTTAGCTTTTTCCGGGTGACAGAGGCATTTTGTGCCGAACCTTTGCCGGCTTTGGCGTCGGCGTGGGCGCACAGGCCGGCAGCATATAAAAAAGGCAGCTTACAAATCAGGAGGGGTAATGGGAGATCAGGATTTCAACCCAAATGAAAACGACCGTCGCGAAAGACGGAGGAAGGACGAACGAATCAGGAAATACATTCTGGCAGCAGTTGTGCTGATTGTCCTGGTTGTGCTTGCACTGATTGCCGCGGTGGTAGTCATTCCCCGGGTGACGAAGCAGAACGCACAGACGAATCAGACGCTAAATGGCACCGGTCAGGAGGAGAGCGGCGCAAGCGGCATCGTGGCCGGTGAGAGTGAGGGCAGTGATGCCGCCGACACGACAGACGGGAGCAGTGATGTGTCTGGGGATGCCGGATCGGCGGATGAGCCGGACGACGCGGAAGCTCTGACAGAAGATGGATCGGAGACCGAGACCGGCGGGGATACGGCGCTTTCTGAGGATGCAGAGGCAGTGATTGATGCCGCGCTTATGGAGGCGGAGACGCTGGCGGCTATGTATGACTATGACAGCGCGATGGAAGCGGTGCAGTCCTGTGAGTATTATGAGACGAGCGAGGAGCTTCAGCAGGCGGCGGCCAGCTATGAAAAGACAAAGGAAAACTGTGTTTCCTGGAGCCCGGAGGATGTGACGCATATCTTTTTCCACACGATCATCTGGGATGCGTCCAAGGCCTTTGACGGTGATCAGGATGCCGAAGGATTTAACCAGTACATGGTGACAATGAAAGAGTTTTCTGCGATTATGAAGACCATGTACTCGGAAGGCTATGTGTTGGTCAGCATGCATGACATGTGCACGGTGAACGAGGACGGCACGGTGACGGAAAAGGAAATTTTGCTTCCGGAAGGGAAAAAGCCCTTTGTGCTTTCGCAGGATGATGTATGCTATTATCACTATATGGATGGCGACGGTTTTGCGTCCAAACTGGTCCTCAACGAGGACGGAGAAGTGAAGGCAGAATACATAGAGGACGACGGGACGGTGCTGGTCGGGGACTACGATTTGATTCCGTGGATCGATTCCTTTGTGGACGCGCACCCGGACTTTTCCTATCATGGACACAAGGGCACGATAGCCCTGACGGGCTATGAAGGGATTCTCGGCTATCGGACCGACGAAGTATACCTGACACAGGATGAGGATCGCCTGACGAGCTGGCAGAAAACCTTTCTGGAGGAGAATCCTGATTTTGATGAGGAGGCCTGGCAGGCAGAGGTAGATGCCGCCGCCGCGGTAGCGGATGCGCTGAAGGCAGACGGCTGGGAGTTTGCCAGTCACACCTGGGGGCATATTGATCCGCTGGCCAAAGGCCTGGATGGCACGAAGACAGACACCGAGCGCTGGAAGAGCAATGTGGAAACTATTGTGGGCGAGACGGACATCATTATCTTTGCGTTTGGCGCCGACATCAGCAACTGGGAGGAGTACACGGAAGACAATGAATATTATATTTATCTGAAGGAACAGGGGTATAATATTTACTGCTGCGTGGATTCTAGTAAAACTTATGTGCAGTTTAACGGCACATCGATGCGCATGGGCAGGAGAAACATTGACGGATACCGGATGTATTACAATGCGGACCTGCTCGCGGATCTGTTTAATGTAAGCGATGTCTGGGACAGCGCCAGACCCGATACGGTGGCGGAGCTTACGGATGCGGCGGGCACCATGAGTAATACGTCGTCATCATCGGATGAGAGCATTTCAGATGAAGGCACTTCCGATGAGGGATTCGCTTCGGAAGAAGGCGCGTACGAAGAAGGATCCTATGAGGACAGCGGCGGAGAGTGAGGCTGCCTCATCAAAAAAGGTATATAAGAAAAACGATTATGTAAATGGAGGAAAATGAGAATCATGAGAACCTATCTTGTAACCGGAGGTGCCGGATTCATCGGCTCAAATTACATTCACTATATGTTCCGCAAATATGGCGACGAAATCCGCATCATCAATGTGGACAAGCTGACCTACGCGGGCAATCTGGAGAATCTGCGCGATGTGGAGAACCGTGATAATTACACGTTCATCCGCGCGGACATCTGTGATTCGGCGGCGATCAACCGGATTTTCGAGGAGAACGACATTGACCGCGTCGTGCATTTTGCGGCGGAGAGCCATGTGGACCGCAGCATCCGCGATCCGGAGGTGTTCGTAAAGACCAATGTGCTGGGCACACTTGTGATGCTGAACGCGGCGAAGGCAGCCTGGGAGCTGGAGGATGGCTCGTTCAAAGAGGACAAAAAGTTCCTTCATGTGTCAACGGATGAGGTGTACGGTTCTCTGGAAAATGAGGATGAGTACTTTTATGAGACGACGCCATACGCGCCGCACAGTCCGTATTCTGCGAGCAAGGCGTCTTCCGATATGCTGGTCAAGGCTTATATGGATACGTATCATTTTCCGGCGAATATCACGAACTGCAGCAACAACTACGGCCCGTATCAGTTCCCGGAGAAGCTGATTCCGCTGATCATCAATAATGCGCTTCAGGGCAAGCCGCTCCCGGTCTATGGCGACGGCAAAAATGTCCGCGACTGGCTTTATGTAGAGGACCACGCGAAGGGCATCGATATGGTGCAGGAAAAAGGCCGCCTGTTTGAGACCTACAACATAGGCGGACACAATGAGAGACAGAACATCCAGATCATTCACATCATTCTGGACACCCTGCGTGAGATGCTGCCGGATGGCGACCCGAGAAAAGAGCTGGTCAGCGAGGAGCTGATCACCTACGTGACGGATCGCAAGGGGCATGACCGCCGCTATGCGATCGCGCCGGACAAGATCCGCGCGGAGGTCGGTTGGGAGCCGGAGACGAAGTTTGAGGATGGCATCCGTCTCACCATCCGCTGGTTCTTTGAGCATGAGGACTGGATGAAAAATGTGACCAGCGGCGACTACCAGAAGTATTACGACGAGATGTATAAGGATCGCTGAGCACCTGGCCGTATGCGGCAGAGTCTGCCGAAAGACACCTGTGCGGTTTGGCGAAAACCTGTGCCGGCTGCCAGAACGGAGAGCAGTATTCTGACCGATCTGTCGGATGCGTGGAAAATGGAGGAATATTATAATGGGAAAGATAAAAGTGGAGACCTGTGAGATCGAGGGTCTGAAGGTGATTACGCCGACCGTGTTTGGAGATGCGCGCGGCTATTTTATGGAGACTTACAATTATAACGATTTTAAGGCGGCCGGGATTGACCAGATCTTTGTGCAGGATAACCAGTCTGCCTCGAAAAAGGGCGTGCTCCGCGGACTGCATTTTCAGAAGCAGTTTCCGCAGGACAAGCTGGTGCGCGTGGTATCCGGTGCGGTTTTTGATGTGGCGGTGGATCTGAGAAAGGATTCTGCGACGTTCGGAAAGTGGTTTGGCGTGGAGCTGTCCGCGGAGAATAAAAAGCAGTTTTTCATCCCGAAGAATTTTGCCCATGGCTTTGTTGTGCTGTCCGATTACGCGGAATTTGCGTATAAATGCACAGATTTCTATCATCCGGATGACGAGGGCGGACTTCGCTTTGATGATCCGGACATCGGGGTGAAATGGCCGATCCCGGAGGGAATGGCTCTGAATATGACGGATAAGGACCGTAACTGGGGGTCGTTTGCGGAGTACCAGGAGGCCATGAAGTAAGGGGATTTGTATGAAAGAGCTTTTGTCATTGCCGGCTGATATTTTCTGCAACAGACGTATGATTTATAAGCTGGCAAAGAATGATTTCCGTAAGAAATTTGCCGGTTCCTATTTTGGTGTCATATGGGCATTTGTGCAGCCGGTCGTGACGGTTCTCGTTTACTGGTTTGTTTTTGAGGTTGGATTTCGCTCCTCTGACACCTCGATTCCGGTGCCGTTTTTGCTTTATCTTGTGGCTGGTATTGTTCCGTGGTTCTTCTTTCAGGACGCATGGACGGGCGGGACAAACGTGCTGACAGAATACAGCTATCTGGTCAAAAAAATTGTATTCAAGATTCAGGTACTGCCGGTTGTTAAAATGATTTCGGCATTATTTGTGCATCTTTTTTTTGTGTGCTTTATCATAATACTCTATTGCTTCTATGGGTATTATCCGGATGGCTATTATATTCAGCTGATTTATTATTCGTTCGGGCTTATGCTTCTTACACTGGGCTTAAGCTATGCGACGAGCGCGGTTACCGTGCTGTTTCGTGACCTGTCGCAGGTGGTCGCGATTGTGCTGCAGGTGGGCGTCTGGTTTACCCCGATCATGTGGGTCGCGGAGAACCGGCTGGTCAATTATCCCCTGCTTGCAAGGATTCTGAAGCTGAATCCGATTTATTATGTGGTAACGGGATACCGCGATGCGCTTATCTATAAAAACTGGTTTTGGGAACGGCCGCTGTGGACCGTCTATTTCTGGTGCTTTACTGCGGGCGCTCTTGTGCTCGGGCTGTTGATTTTCCGCAGACTGCGTGTGCATTTTGCGGATGTTCTCTGAGAACGGCTGCGTGAGCGGGGGAGCAGGGCGCAGGCATTGCCGCGAATGATTTGCAGAAAAGTGAGAATAAGGAGAGCCTCGCCATCTATAGTCGCACTGTGTGAGAGGCGAGGCCTGCGTCCATCATCCGTAGCGGATAATGGACATGAAATAGGGAGAGTCTCGCCATTTGTAGTCGCACTGTGTGCGAGGCGAGGCCTGCGTCCATCATCCGTAAAGGATGATGGACATGAAATAAGGAGTATACTTTGGAGAAACAGGCTGCGATTCGGGTAGATCACCTGACAAAAATGTATAAGCTGTACGACCGCATTTCCGATCGGCTGAGGGACAGCCTTGGCCTGACGAAAAAGAAATGCTATCGGGAGCACTATGCGCTGACGGATATCAACTTTTCCGTGGACAGAGGAGAGACCATTGGGATTATCGGGACGAACGGAGCGGGAAAGTCGACGATTCTGAAGATTATTACCGGTGTCTTAAGCCCTACGTCCGGCAGCGTGACGGTTGATGGGCGGATTTCTGCTCTGCTCGAGTTGGGTGCCGGATTTAACATGGAATACACCGGCATTGAGAACGTGTATCTGAATGGCACCATGATGGGATTTACGGATGCGGAGATTGACGCACGGCTGCAGGGAATCCTGGATTTCGCGGATATCGGAGATTTTGTCTATCAGCCGGTAAAGACTTATTCGAGCGGTATGTTTGTCAGGCTGGCATTTGCAGTTGCCATCAATATTGACCCGGAAATCCTGATTGTAGACGAAGCTCTCTCAGTGGGAGACGCTTTTTTTCAGGCGAAGTGCTATCGGAAGTTTGAGGAGTTTAAAAAGGAAGGAAAGACCATTCTGTTTGTCAGCCATGACCTGAGCAGCATCAGCAAGTACTGCGACCGGGTCATTCTGCTGGATCACGGGAGGCTTGCGGGAAATGGGTCCCCGAAGGATATGGTGGATCTGTATAAGCGGCTGCTGGTGCACCAGGGTCCGGATTCGTCGGCGGAGCCGCTGCCAAAGGCGGGGGAAGGCTCAGCTGATCCGGCGGCTTTGGCAGGAGGCGGAAACGGGAACGATGCGGCGTCCGGCATCCGGGAAGGGTCTGCGTGGTTTGGAACGACGCAGATGAACCCGGGGGCGCTGGAGTATGGTGACCGCAGGGCGGAGATTCTGGCGTTTTCTGTGCTGGATCAGAGGGGCCTGCCGACCACCACGATCGAGAAGGGATCCTCCTTTACGATAAAGGTGAAGGTACGCTTTCATGAGGATATAGACGAGCCTATTTTTGCCTTTACGATAAAGGATATGCGCGGGACTGAGATCACGGGGACCAATACGATGTTTGAAAAAACGGAGATTTTGCCCCGGAAAAAAGGCGAGACGGACACTGTCTCATACACGCAGAAGGCGGACCTGCAGGGGGGCGAATATCTGATTTCTTTTGGCCTGACCGGGTATCAGGGCGGCGAATTTGTGGTGTATCACCGGCTGTATGACGCCTGCAGCCTGACAATTGTTTCGGTGAAAAATACGGTAGGATTTTATGATATGAATTCGGAGATTACGGTTGAGCGGGAGAATGATCAGGAAGGATGACCGGAATGGGAGATGCATGGAATGGTGCGGCAGAAGAACGGATTGGCCGGGTGACCCTGGATTATCGCTTTTATCCGGGGGAAGATCAATACAGCGACGGCGGTATTGAAGAGGAGATGCTGACTCTGGCGAAGCAGTACGGGGATGCTCCGATGGATGCAGTGATTGCGGAGCGCAAAAGCTGGCCCATTTTGTACCATTTTTCACATATAAGAGAAAACATTATTGAATGGCTGCCGATGACCGGAGAGGAGCGCGTGCTCGAGATCGGCTCCGGACCGGGAGCGATCACCGGGGCGCTTGCCCGAAAGGCGGCGCAGGTGACCTGCATCGATTTGTCGCGCAGACGCTGCCTGATTAATGCGTACCGTCATCAGAGCTGTGCTAATATTCGAATTCTGGTGGGCAACTTTCAGGATATAGAAGAGGATCTGACCGAAACATTTGATCTGGTCACTCTGATCGGGGTGTTTGAATATGCACAGTTTTCGATTCAGTCTGACCGGCCGTTTGTGGAGTATCTGGAGCGCATCCGCCGTCATCTTGCGCCGGGAGGCCGGATTGTGATTGCGATTGAAAACCGGCTTGGGCTGAAATACTGGGCAGGGGCAACCGAGGATCATACGGGCCTCTATTTTGAGGGACTGGAAGGCTATCCCACGACGGATTATGTGCGCACGTTTTCAAAGCCGGAGCTGGAGGCGGTTCTTCGGGAAGCCGGGTTTGAAAATCAGGTATTTTATTATCCTTACCCGGATTATAAGCTGCCGGAAAAGATTTATTCGGACGCTTATTTGCCGCGCAAAGGGGAGCTGAACCGGAACACGCAGAATTTTGACCGGGAACGGATGCGGATTTTCAGTGAGGAGCTGGTTTTTGATTCGCTGGTTGACTGCGGGCAATTCCCGCAGTTTTCGAATTCATTTTTGGTGATTGCTTCCGGACGGCGATGGGACGGTGAACGATGATTATTTTTACGAAATATTCGAATGAGCGGGATCCGCGTTTTTCAATCCGCACCGATATTCTCGAGGAGGGCGGTCTGCGCGTTATCAGTAAAAGGCCGGCGTTTGATGCGGCAAAGGAGCATATCGCGGACATATACGATAAGTCTGTTTTGCTGACGGAAGACCTGAGGAAGACGCCGCTTCGCGTGAACCCCTGTACCCGGTCCGAGGATGAGGTGCGTTTCCCCTACCGCGAGGGCAAGACATTGGAGGAACGGCTGGACGGACTGCTGGCAAAGGGGGATACGGATGCGCTGGTGCAGGAGATTGCGGCGTATTTTGCACTGTTTGCCGATGGCGGCGCGCCCGGATGTGATTCTGTTTTTTCTGCAACGCCGGAGTTTACGGCCGTATTTGGACAGGTGGATCTGCCCGGGAGGCTGTATTGTCGTGCGGTATCCGATATTGACATGGTATTTTCAAACGTGATCGAAACAGACGAAGGCCCGGAGCTGATCGATTATGAGTGGACCTTTGCGTTTCCGGTACCTGTGAAATTTATTCAATACCGCTGCCTGAATTATTACATTTACGGAACGACCCGGCGTGACGTGCTCAAGGACATGGATTTGTTTGAGCGGTTCGGCATCAGTGGGAAGGAACGCAAAGAATATGACAAAATGGAAAAAAGCTTCCAGCAATATATACTTGGAGATCACATTCCGATGTGGAAGCTGTATGACAGCATTTCGGACGGAGTCATTGAGCTGTCTGAAGTATCAAAACGGGAGAGCGAGAAAAAGCGAAACCGTACAGTAGAGATTTATTTTGACGGCGGACAGGGATACAGCTCTCTGGAGTGTGACCGGCGCAGTGTGTCACATGAGGGTCCGGTGGCGCTGGAAATCAGGGTGCCGGAGGGCACGAAAGTGGTTCGCGTAGATCCGTGTAGCGGGGCCAGTGTGGTTCGGATATTGGAGCTGACGCAGGATGGAACGCATTTGAAGTGGACTTCGAATGGTCTGCCTGCTGAGGATCAAAGTATAATTTTTGACAGCGCGGATCCGCAGATTTTCTTTCGGCCGGTTTCCTGTGATCCGGTGACGCTGCGGTTTCTTGCGGAGCCCATGACGGGGCTGAACCGGGAGCTGCTGTTGAATCGGTATAAAAGTTTTCGGTGGATGCTGGGAATGCTCCTGCGGCGCGGATATCGAAAACTGAAACAGATCACAAAGGGAAGCAAAAATTAATGGATGCAAAATTCAACCGGGAACGGGTGCGGTTTCATACGAAAATACCAAATACTCTGGTGATTCAGGGCTGGTTTGAGGGCGATGAACGGGGCGAGGAGCAGTTCGAGGCCCGCCTGGGAGGGAAACAGCTGCCGCTTGAGGTGATCGTTCAGCGCGGGCCGGAAGTGACAAAGAAATATCTGCGCTATAAGACCAATGTCAGTGCAGAATATTTTCTGGTGATTCCATTGCCCGGGAGTACGGAGGCAGATCTGCATGGGAAGGCACTGCGCATCTGGCATCTGACGGGAGGGAATGAGAATCGACAGATTCTCTGCCTTGGCGCACGCCGGATCCGTCAGCTGTCCGGGCATCTGGAATCCTGGATGGAAACCCTGCGTGAATTACCCGATGGCAGGTATCAGCTGCGCGGCTGGTACATGGGATGTGATCACGCGAAGATCGCGCTGCTGGACAAAAAGGGGAAGGAGATTCCCTTCACTCATACGCCGGGGAAGCGCATTGATATTCTCGGGGAATTTCCGGAAGCGAGCCTGGACGAAACCCATGGATTTGAGCTTGTGTTTCGCAAACCGGAGGAAACCATCCTGCGTCTGGTTTTAACTGGGGATGGGAAGAGGACGCGCTATACGGTCAACTGCCCGAAACTGCTCTCCGGTCGGGAGGGGCTGATAAACATCTGCCGGAAAAGCTGGCGCTATCTGAAACGCAAGGGATGGCGGCAGTTTGTTAAGCGTGCTGCGGATGCTCTCACGGGCAATGAAAGCATTGGCTACGAGCGGTGGCGCAGAAAATATGGGGTGAAGCGGCAGGAGCTGACAGCGCAGCGCAGCACGCATTTTGCGTGGGAACCGAAGATCAGCATCGTTGTACCGCTGTATCGAACACCGGAAAAATTTTTGCGGGAAATGATTGCCTCTGTGCGAAAGCAGACCTATCCGGACTGGGAGCTGGTGCTTTCTGACGGGAGCGGCAATCATGCGCTGACAGATCTCTTAAAAAAATACGAGGCACAGGATTCCCGCATTCATGTGCTTTTCAATGACGGCAATCCGCTTCGTATTGCGGAAAATACAAATGCTGCCTTACAGGCGGCGACGGGTGAGTATATCGTTTTTGGCGACCATGATGATCTCTTTTCTCCGGATGCCCTTTGGTCCTGCGTGAAGGTGCTGAATGAGCGGCCGGATGCGGAGCTGATCTATTCCGATGAGGACAAGGTCGATGAGGGAGGAAAACACTATTTCGAGCCGCATTTTAAGCCGGATTATAGTCCGGATCTGCTGTGCAGCATGAATTATTTTTGCCATCTGGTTTTGATCAAACGAAAGCTGCGGGAGCGGACCGGATTTCTGGATCCGGCGTATGAAGGGGCTCAGGATTACGACTATGTTCTGCGATGCACGGAGCACACGGATGCGTCCCGGATCGCTCATATTCCCAGAATCCTCTATCACTGGCGCGCGCATAAGGCTTCGACGGCGGAAAATCCGGAAAGCAAGCGGTATGCGTTTGAGGCCGGACGCCGTGCCATTGCAGCGCATTATGAACGGCTTGGCCTGAAAGCGAAGGTGACGGAGGGGGAATACCCCGGACTTTATCATACCGAATTTGCGATATGCAGGAAGGAGGACGGCAGCCTTCCTCTGATTTCAATTCTGATTCCAAACAAGGATCATATTGTGGATCTGCGAAACTGCATCCGCTCAATTGAAGAAAAGTCGGATTATCGAAATTATGAATATATTATTATAGAGAATAACAGCACAGAGCCGGAAACGTTTGAAGCCTACCGCGAGCTGGAGCGGGATATTCCCAATCTTCGGGTTGTGCATTATAAAACGGAGGGCGGATCCGGTTTTAACTTTTCCGCGATTAATAATTTTGGTGTCACCTACGCCAAAGGAGACTATTATCTTTTGCTCAACAATGACACGGAAATCATCAATCCGGACTGCCTGCGCCAGATGCTGGGGTACTGCCAGCGCGAGGAGGTCGGAGCGGTCGGCGCGCTGTTGTTTTATGAGGATGAGACGATTCAGCACGCGGGAGTTGTGCTTGGCTACGGCGGCATCGCCGGACATGCATTTATCGGAGAAAAACGCGGCGACAATGGTTATTTTTCACGGATTATCTGTGCGCAGAATTACAGCGCGGTTACGGCCGCCTGCATGATGGTAAAGGCTTCGGTTTACCGGGAGGCCGGCGGAATGTCGGAAGAGCTTTGCGTTGCCTTTAATGACATTGACTTTTGTATGAAGGTGCGCCAGCTGGGAAAGCTGATTGTGTATACGCCTCAGGCTCAGCTCTATCATTTTGAGTCAAAATCGCGGGGGCTGGAAAATACACAGGAAAAAATTGAGAGGTTCAATCAGGAGACCAGGCTGTTCCTGAAGCGCTGGGGCGACCAGGTAGAGGCGGGCGATCCCTATTACAACCCGAACCTGGCGCTGGATAAAGCGGATTTTTCCATTCGGATGTAAGGATGGCTCTGTCAACCGCGGGTATTTGAGACGCCGACGGGATACAGCGAGCGGCTCGGAACAGTTCCGTTTTTAAGGGAGAGGTGGCATATGCTTGTTTACATGCAGATTGCGGGATTGATTGTACTCTATCTTGGAATTTATTATATGACAGGAACGATCGTGTCCCGAAGGGTTCCTGCCATTTCCAGTTCGGCTCCGCTTACCGTAGTCGTGGGATTTTTCTGTTATTTTTTCCTGTTTACCGTGGTCACGCTTCCACTGAAGCTGACCCTTTGCGCGCTGTCCACCCTTTCGATGCTGTGGCGGGGGATGCTGCTTTTACTTGTTTTGGTATTTGCGCTCACGGTCCGAAAAACGTGGAGGCAAAGGCTTTCTGACTTTACGGCGCTTTTTAGGGGGCGGGGGAAATACATCCTGTTCCTGTTTCTGGTATTGGTCTTTGTCCAGGTGCTTCTGGTAAATCTGAATGATGAGAGCTACGCGCTCTGGGATCAGGCATATTACATCGGTGATGCGTCCACTTCTCTTTACACAAATACCATCAGCCAGTATGATCCCTACACCGGAAGGATTCTCACCAGACTGAATCCGGAGTATCTGCTGGAAACCTACCAGAATCACACGGCCGTCATGTGCCAGATATTTGGCCTGCACCCGCTGGTGGAGAATCTGACGGTGATGGCTTCGGTGGTTGTGATCCTGTACAACCTGGTCGCGTGGGAGCTGGGGATGACCCTGTTTCACGGGAACCGGGCAAAGAGCCTTATTATGACCGGATTTCTGACTCTGCTGAATTTCTTCAGCTTTAACCTGTATACGGCGGCGGAATTTCTGCTGATCCGGCCATCGGAGGGGAAAACGATTCTGGCGGTCCTGATCCTTCCGTCCCTGCTTCTGTTTTTCCTGAAAACGATTGAGGAATACCGGACGGCTGCCTGGTGGACGTGCTCGTTTCTGGTCATTCTTGGCTCCTTTGGGCTGAATATGTCCGCTATTTACATGATTCCCTTCGAAATCTCTGCGTTTTATCTGCCGCTGGCACTGAAAGAACGAAAAGTATCGATTTTCCTCCGGTTTCTGGTGCTTCTGATTCCCTGCGTGGTGATGGCGGCGGCGTATCTGCTGACGAAGCATAAAATTTTTATTTATATACAGTAAACGACATACCTCGTTTTTCAAAAGAGATCTGGTCGCGTTTTCGTATTTCAGGGTTTCTTTTGTTTCTGAAAACGGGATGGGGTAGAAAATGAAAGGTGACAGATATGGAACGTTTTTTTCAGCTTTCAAATATTCAGTTCCTGTTTGATTCGTTTCGAACGGCGATCGGCGGCATTGAATGGTTCGTCCTTGCGTATGTCGCCTGCATTCTGTTCTTTTTTGTCATTGGACGGAAATTTCTGAACGCTGCGTTTGTCTATCCGCTTGCGTTTATGGCTGTGACGATCTTCAACCCGTTTCTGATTGTTCCGATCGGGGAGATGATTGGCCTGACCAGCCGCATCCGGCGTATTTTCTGGCTTCTTCCGGTCAATCTGGTGCTGGCGTTTGCGTTTACGTCAATCTGTACCATAGCGCCGCGCAAAAGCTACCTGTCCGATCCGCCCGCGCCCACGACGCACCAGAGAAGGCTGAACCGGTTCCGACGATGCGGCGCGGCGGTTCTGATTGTCGTATTTGTTGCTGCGGCAGGTACGCCGGTCCTTTCTAATATGCATCTTCTGCAGAATATTTATAAGGTGGATAATACACTGATCGCGATTTCCTCCTTCCTGGAAGAGGATTCCGAAGAAACGGGACTTGCGAAGGTGGTGCTTTATTCAGACACAGCGCTTCTGGAGCTGCGCGAGTACGACCCTTCGATTGAAAGCGTTCTTCGCAGGTCAGATCTGCTTACCTATAGTCCGGATATCTCGGATGAAACGGTCATCAGCCAGACGGTCGAGTCGAGGGAATGGCTGCATGTGCTGGCGCTGGTGTCCCGCTACGAGGTCGAAGTAGATAGTTCCGCTTTTCAGAAGGCGATGAATAAGCGCGGGGCCAATTATATCATTATGCAATGCGATGCCGGAATGGGGGATTATTATGAAGCCGCGGGATATTCTCTGGCGGCGGAGATTGGTGTCTTTGACATTTACCGGAGGGATGAGACGTAAACCGCGCGATCGCACAAGGTCTTCGGCAGATACGTCTGCATGGCGCATCTGTGTCAGGCGGCGCACAGTCTCAGACATCCGCAGGCAGGCGGCCCGGATAATGGGGTGTTTTTCGGTTTACAGTCATTAGGAAATATGATAATATGAAAGCCGCGCAATTAAAGTTGCGCTTCGCGCAAGGCGCGGCCTTCGTCTATACTCGCTTTGCGAGTACAGACATGTGATAAAATACGGTCTGCGCTGTCGGACTGCTGTGCAGTTGGATGGTAAAAAAAGTGATCAGACGGCGGTGAGAATTTGGCAAACAGTGTGATTCGTCTTATAAAAAAACTGAATTTCTATAATATCAGCAAGGGGCTGAAGTACCTGAAGCATTTTGGTGTGAAGGAATTTTTTATCCGCCTGAGTGACCGGATTGAGCCGGATGAGGTGCCATATGAGCCGTGGTATGAGAAGCACCGCGCGAGTGAGCAGGAGCTGGAGCGGCAGAGGGCACGGAAATGGAAGGACCCGGTCCGGATCAGCATTGCGGTGCCGCTGTACCACACGCCGCTGAATTTTCTGGAGCAGATGGTGGATTCGGTGAGAGCGCAGACCTATCCGTACTGGGAGCTCTGCCTGGCGAATGGGAGTCCGGAGGATCAAAAACTCGGGGAACGGCTGGCCGCACTGTCGGAGGATTCTCGGATTCGTGTGGTGAACCTGCCGGAGAATCTGGGTATTTCGGGGAATACGAACGCGGCGGTGGAGATGGCGACGGGAGCGTATGTCGGGCTTCTTGATCATGATGACTTGTTAGCGCCGGATGCACTGTATGAGATCGCGGCGGCGATTGCGCGGACAGAAAAGGAGAACGGGAAACGCCCGGAGCTTTTGTACACGGATGAGGATAAGGTCGAGTCTGATCTGAGCCGTCATTTTCAGCCGAATCTGAAACCGGATTTTTCGCCGGATCTGCTGCGCTCGAACAATTATATCTGCCATTTCCTGGTGTTTGCGCGTTCTCTGTATGAGAGGGTCGGCGGCTTTGACGACCAATATGAGGGCGCGCAGGATCATGATTTCATCTTGCGCTGCACGGAGGTGGCGGATGGGATCTGCCACATTCCGCGGATTCTGTATCACTGGCGGATCTCGGCGAAATCGACGGCGGATAATCCGATCAGCAAGCAGTATGCCTATGATTCCGGCGTTCGCGCTGTGGAGGCGCATCTGGCCCGGTGCGGGTTGGCGGGTGAGGTCATCCGAAAGAAGGATTTTGGCTGCTACCGCGTGAAATACCGGGTACAGGGGGAGCCGCTGGTGTCAGTGGTGATTCCGAATAAGGATGAAAAAGAGACGCTGAAGACGTGCCTGACGTCCATTTTTGAGAAGACGACCTGGAAAAATTTTGAGATCATTATCGTAGAAAATAACAGCGAAACGCAGGAGATTTTCGATTATTATAAAGAAATAGATGGACGAAATGGAATTCATGTTGTATATTGGAACGGGAGTGCGTCCGCTCACACCGGTTCCAGGCAGGAGCATACCGGCAAAGACCGAAATGGTTCACGGACAGGCGGCTCCGGAGGGTTTAATTATTCCGCAATCAATAATTTTGGCATTCAGTATGCAAAAGGAGATTATATTCTCTGCCTGAATAATGACATGGAAGTGATTTCGCCGGACTGGATGACCGAGCTTTTGGGGCATTGCCAGCGGCCGGGCACCGGGATTGTGGGAGCGCGTCTGTACTATCCGGACGACACCGTGCAGCACGCCGGGATCATCATCGGCATCGGCGGGATTGCGGGCAGCATTTTTGTCGGACTGAAGCGGGGCCATACGGGGTATATGCACCGGGAATCTCTGCAGCAGGATCTGAGCGCCGTGACGGCGGCCTGCATGATGATCAGGCGGGAAGCGTATGACGCGGTGGGAGGCTTTGAAGAACGGCTGTCGATTGCGTTTAATGATGTGGATTTCTGCCTGAAGGTGCGGGAAGCGGGCTATCTGGTCGTCTATGACCCGTATGCGGAGCTGTATCATTATGAGTCGAAGACACGCGGAAGCGAGGACACAGACGCGAAGGCCCGGCGGTTTCAGACGGAGATTGAGTATATGCGGACCCGCTGGATCCGGATTCTGAAGGACGGCGATCCCTACTATAATAAAAATCTTTCCCTGAGCAAGTGGAACTACTCTTTGCGCAGTTAAGGAGAGCTTACTAAAAATGCAGATTGCAACGATTGTGATACCGAATCTGGACGGGCTTGCTTATCTTGGCCCATGCCTGGATTCGCTGGCGCGGCAGACCAGGCAGGATTTTGACGTAATCCTGATTGACAATGGATCGAAGGATGGGAGCGCGGATTTCGTAAGGTCGCATTACCCCGACGTGATGATCCGGCAGTTTGAGCGCAATGAAGGGTTTTGCCGGGCGGTCAATGAAGGCATCCGGATGGCCGCGACGGAATATGTGATTTTGCTGAATAACGATACCATATGTGAAGATACTTTTGTTGAGGAGCTGGTTTCTGCCATCCGGCGGACGGGAGCGTTTTCCTGCGCGGCGAAGATGGTGCAGATGAGTCATCCGGACCGGATGGACAATGCGGGCGACTATTATTGTGCTCTTGGCTGGGCATTTGCGCTGGGCAAGGGGAAACCGGCCAGCCGGTATGATACGGAGCGGGCGATTTTTTCCTCCTGTGCGGCGGCCGCGATTTACCGCAGAGCGGTTTTTGATGAAATCGGACTTTTTGATGAAGCTCATTTTGCATATCTGGAGGATACGGATGTCGCGTACCGCGCGAGGATTGCAGGCTACCGCAATTATTATGCGCCGCGGGCGGTGGTCCGCCATGTCGGAAGTGCGACGAGCGGCTCTGTATACAATGAGTTTAAGATTCGTTATTCCTCGCGGAATAATATTTATCTGATTTATAAAAATATGCCCTGGCCGCAGATTGTGCTGAATTTGCCGTTTCTGCTGCCCGGTTTTCTGATAAAGATGGTGTTTTTTGCCAGAAAGGGCTATTTGAGGGAGTATGTCGTGGGGCTGGGAGCGGGCGCCGCTCTTTGCCGCAGGGACAAAAAGGTGAGATTCAAGTGGAAGAACTGGAGTTCTTATGTCCGAATCCAGCTGGAGCTGTGGGGGAATCTGTTCCGCAGAATTTCGGATTTGTGTCGGTAAGAGGGGAAAACCGCCGTGACTTTATTATAGTAAATGACAAAAGAATTTGCCGTTCACTATAATTGGATAAAAGGGGACATTCATTTGAAAGAGAATGAAAAATATTTTAACCGCCTGCAGGTAGTAGTGGACGCGGTCGTGATTATCGTCTCGTATCTGATTGGATGGTATGTCATGATTTCCAGTACCAGAAGAGGCGGGATCGGCGTTCTGCCGCGGGAAATCTATATCATGGCACTGGTCGCCATCGTGCCTGCTTTTTTGCTGCTCTATTACGCGTTCAACCTCTATGTGCCGAACCGGCTGGAGGGAAGGCGCCGCGAGGGCAGCAATATTTTAAAGGCAAATGCGGTGGGCGGCCTGCTTTTGATGGCGGTATTGTTTATGATCCGGCAGATGGATGTCTCCCGTATGCTGCTCGTGGTATTTCTGACGCTGAATGTGCTGCTGACGGTGCTCGAGCGCAATCTGATCCGTATCATTTTGATGCGCGCCCGCAGACTCGGACTGAATCAGAGATACATTCTGATGGTTGGCTACAGCCATGCGGCCGAGGAATACATTGACCGGATCGTGATGAACCCGCAGTGGGGCTATCGGGTTCTTGGCATCTTAAGTGATGATACGCCGCCGGGGACGCTCTACAAGGGAGTGGAGATCCTGGGGCCGATCAGCGGCCTGGACGCGCTTCTGGAAAACCACACGCCGGATGAGATCGCCATCACGGTTGGTCTGAATGAGTACTACAAGCTGGAGCGCATTGTTGCAATGTGCGAGAAATCCGGTGTGCATATCAAGTTCATCCCGGACTACAGCAACATCATTCCGACCAAGCCCTATACCGAGGATATCCTGGGGCTGCCGGTGATCAACATTCGCCATGTTCCGCTCTCGAATACGTTTAATGCCTCAATGAAGCGGCTGGTGGACATTGTCGGTT
Source organism: Lachnospiraceae bacterium (assembly GCA_021199475.1). GTDB lineage: Bacteria > Bacillota > Clostridia > Lachnospirales > Lachnospiraceae > Choladousia. The sequence continues at coordinate 22,855 of JAJQHZ010000084.1, read as the reverse complement.
CGATTTTTTGTATTATTCTGTTTTCTCCCGTCATGCTTGTCACGGCAATCCTGATCAAGACGACATCGAGGGGACCGCTGATTTTTTCCCAGGAGCGGGTCGGGCTGCATAACAAACCGTTCCGGATGTACAAATTCCGCTCGATGGAGATGCAGACGGATAAGGAAGAGAAAAAGGGCTGGACGACGAGAAATGACCCGCGGGTGACGACCGTTGGAAAATTTATCCGACACACCAGTATCGACGAGATGCCGCAGTTTTTCAATGTCCTGAAGGGGGATATGTCGCTGGTGGGACCGAGACCGGAGCGCCCGCAGTTCGTGGAAAAATTCCGCGAGGAGATCCCGCGCTATATGGTCAAGCATCAGGTGCGGCCGGGCATGACCGGATGGGCGCAGGTGCACGGATACCGGGGAAATACTTCCATTCGCAAACGAATTGATTATGACTTATACTATATTGAGAACTGGACCATGGGATTGGATGTAAAGATTTTGTTTATGACGGTGTTTAAGGGGTTTGTGAATAAAAACGCGTACTAACAGAAAAAGCAGAGGCGGCGCAGGCGTGCTTCCAAAAAGAGGGACAGGAGCGCAGATTTGCGCGGAAAAATGACTTTGCCAATGGCAAAAGAAAGGGGAATGTGCCATGAAGAAGGGGAACAATGACAATTCCGGCAGCGGCCGGCAGGAAGACTTCCGGAATGACGGCGGGTATTACAGCGGCCAGGAAGGCTACGGGCAGAGCACGCCGGGGAGCGGCGAAGGATACTATAGTGCCGGGGAAGGTGCGAGCTACTACAACCAGCCGGGAAGCAATGGAAATGACGGCTCGTACTATGGCCAGCCGGGAAGCAATGGAAATGACGCTTCGTACTACGGCCAGCCGGGAAGCAATGGAAATGGTGGTTCGTACTATGGCCAGCCAGGGTACAATGGGAATGGCGGTCCGTACTATGGCCAGGAAGGTGCAGGCTACTACGGTCAGCAGGGAAATGGTGGAAACGATGGCTCGTACTACGGCCAGCCGGGAAGTAATGGGAATGGCGGTCCGTACTATGGCCAGGAAGGTGCAGGCTACTACGGCCAGCCGGGGAATAATGGAAACGGCGGCCCGTATTACGGCCAGCAGGGCAATTATCAGCAGGGCGCCGGCCCGGAGAATTCCGGTTATTATGGCGAGCAGGGGAATTACTACAACGAACAGGATAATTTTCAGGGAAACTATGACGGATATTATGCGGCTGCCGGGGGCAGCCCGGAGAACGAAGGCAGAAGGGGTAAGATGAAAGCAAAGAAGAAAAAGAAGAGAAAACTTTTCTGGGTGTTGGGAATTCTGGTGCTGCTGGTTGCGGTGGTCGGGATTGCCGGCATGGCGATGCTTGGTCAGCTGGACCGGGAGAAGCTCAGTGATATTCTGGTCAACAGCGGCGTGACGGAGAGCGGCTATCGGAATATTGCGATTTTCGGCGTGGACTCCCGCGAGGGCGAGCTGGAGAGCGGCACCAGAAGCGATACGATTATCATAGCAAGTATTAATAAAAGCTCCGGTGATATCAAGCTGGTGTCGGTATACCGTGATACCTATCTGGATAATACGGATGATTCCTACCGCAAGGCGACGGAGGCCTACGCGTATGGCGGGGCGAGTCTGGCGGTCAATATGCTGAACAAGAATCTGGATCTGGACATCGAGGATTACGTCACAGTGGATTTTGAGGCGGTGATTGAATGCGTCGATGAGCTTGGCGGTATCGAGGTGACACTGGATGATGAAGAGGTATACTGGCTGAACGCGTATCTGGTCGAGACATCGGAGGTGACCGGGCGCTCTTATACGGAGGTAGAGGCCTCCGGAACGCAGACCCTGACCGGTATTCAGGCGATGGCATACTGCCGCATCCGCTACACGACCGGATGGGATTATAAGCGGACGGAGCGCCAGAGAACGGTGCTTACTCAGATCCTGACAAAAGCACAGCAGCAGGGCGTTACTGGTCTGCTCACTGTCGTCAACAATATGATCCCTTATATCTCAACGAGCTTTAGCAATACAGAGCTGATCACGCTGGCGACTGGAATTTCAAAATACAACATTGCAGATTCGCAGGGATTCCCATTTGAGAGCTCAACGGCAACCATTTCCGCCGGTGACTGTGTGATTCCGCAGACGCTGGCCTCCAATGTGGTTGAGCTGCATGAGCTGCTGTTCGACGATACGGACTATACGGTATCCTCAACTGTGCAGTCGATCAGTGACTATATTGTTTCGGCAACCGGGATATCATAAAAGATGAACGGGATATCATAAAAGATGAACGATACGAGGAATGATACGATCAGTGCTGTGATCGACGTGATAATTCCAACCTACAAGCCGGATCAAAGCCTTCGCAAGCTGCTGGAACGGCTGTTGGATCAGACCATACCGCCTGGGCATATCCTGCTGGTCAATACAGAAAAAGAGCTGTTTGATGAGAGCTTGCTGGATGGATTTGAGGTGGAAACCTTTGCCTTGCCGGGAGACGATGCACTGTTAAAAAGAATGTCTGATGCAGAAAAAGACGGTTCGCGACCGGATGGGGAATATCAGGCTCCCGGGGGGATTGATTTTTCTGGTTCTGGAGAAAATGTGAGGCGGAATACCCGGATTTTTCTCACGCATATCCGAAAGCTGGAGTTTGATCACGGCGGCACGCGCCATATGGCGGCTTCCTGGCTGCGCGGGGATCTGCTTCTGTTTGTGACGCAGGACGCCATGCCTGAAAACAGTCATCTGATTGAGAATCTGGCCCGGCCGTTTTCGGATCCGCAGGTTTGTGCGTCCTATGCCAGACAGCTGCCCCGGACGGACTGCGGCCTTCTGGAGAGTTATTCGAGAAGCTTTAACTATCCGCCGCAGAGCAGGATTAAGACAGCGGAGGATCTGCCGCTGTTGGGAATCAAAACGTATTTTTGCTCGAATGTCTGTGCGATGTATCGCAGGAGCACGTATGAGGAGCTTGGCGGGTTCGAGCGCCATACGATTTTCAACGAGGATATGATTTTCGCCGGGAAGCTGGTGCAGAACGGGAAGGCAATCGCTTATTGCGCGGACGCGGAGGTGATTCATTCCCACAACTACAGCGGCATGATGCAGTTCCACCGGAATTTTGATCTGGGGGTGTCCCAGGCGGAGCACCCGGAGGTCTTTGCTGCCGTACGCTCGGAGAGCGAGGGGATCGACATGGTGAAAAAGAGCGCGTCTTATGTGATGAGAAAGCAAAAACCGTGGCTTCTGGTTTCCCTGTTCTGGCAGAGCGGCTGCAAATATCTCGGCTACCGGCTGGGCAAAAATTACCGCCGGCTGCCGGATTCGCTTGTGCGTGCATGTTCGATGAATAAGAATTACTGGTAAAAAGAAGTTTCATCATCTGTGACTGATTGCAGATTTGACGGAAAACCCTGCACAGGCGGGAACACTTTACACAAATTCGACACATTTCTCTGCTAAACTGTCATACATTCAGAAATTGTTTTGAGGGGAAATGCTGGAATGGACGACAGAGATCAGAGAAACAATCATCATAACAGGCCAATGTTTGCGCTGCTTCTGCTCCTGACCCTGCTTATCATAGTGGGAGGCATTTATCTGGGCGCGGCGCAGGTGCGGAGTCTGCTGGCACGGAGCACCGTTTCTCTGGAAGAGACGGAAGAAGAGTCCCAGACAGATACTGATACAGACACAGAGGCAGAGAGTGCCTCGAATGAGAATGCCGAGGGCGGCCTGCAGGAGAACGCGGCCTCCGGGCAGACACTGGATGTTGTGGAAGTAGTAAAAAAAGCGATGCCGTCGGTGGTTGCGGTTACCAATAAATCCGTTCAGGAGATGACCACAATGTTCCGCGAATCCATGGAAATCGAGAGCGTCAGCAGCGGTTCCGGGATTATTATCGGGCAGAACGATACGGAGCTGCTGATTGCCACGAATTATCATGTGATTCAGGGTGCTTCGACCTTAAGCGTGATTTTTTCAGTGGAAACGGATGAGGAGACGACAGCGGATGCTGTGATGAAAGGCAGTGATGAGGAGTATGACCTTGCTGTCATTGCAGTGGTGCTGGAGGATATTCCGGATGAGGTGCGGGAAGCGATCGGGATCGCAGAACTGGGCTCTTCCGGAGCACTGGTCATCGGAGAGCCGGCGGTTGCGATTGGCAACGCGCTGGGCTACGGACAGAGTGTTACCAGTGGGATTGTCAGTGCGCTGAATCGTTCTCTGGAGATTGACGGTGTAACAAGAGAATACATTCAGACGGACGCGGCGATCAATGCGGGAAACAGCGGCGGAGCCCTGCTCAACGCACAGGGAGAGGTGATCGGGATTAATTCCGCCAAGGTGGCTTCCTCCGGTGTCGAGGGAATGGGATATGCCATTCCGATTGACGAGGCGAAGCCGGTGCTCAGCGCGTTGATGGAGCGTGAGACGCGGACAAAGCCAGGTGAGGACGAGCGCGGATATCTGGGGGCATACACGCAGGATGTCTCCACAGAGGCGAGAAGCCTGTATGATATTCCCAACGGGGTGTATGTGACCTATGTGGCGGATGATTCCCCGGCAGAGGACGCGGGCCTGCAGCAGGGCGATATCATCTGTGAAATGGATGGTGTGACCATATCCTCCACGGAAGGCTTTGAGGAACTGTTGGAATATTACCGTGCTGGTGAGACGGTATCTATGGAGATTTTGAGAGCGAGCAGAGGCGACTATACATCGCGGACGCTCAGCGTCACATTTTCGGAACAGCCGGAAAACAGTGGATCCGGCCCACAGAATACACAGCCGTTCGACAGCCGGGGACCATTCAGATAAACAGCAGGGAGCTGTAAAAAGAATCCGCCTTTTGGAGCCGGGAGTGCACATCGGGCGGACAGGCAAATATCATTATTTGCAGAGGAGAGAAATGAGCAGTAACGAAAAAGATAAGAAAAACGGATATGAGAGCTATTGTATGATCTGCGGAAGATCTGAGAGTACCGCGGGCAAGCTGATCGAGATACCGGGCGGCATCCATGTCTGTCCGGACTGCATTCAGCGGGCATTTAATACGATGCAGTCCGCGCAGATTTCGCAGGAGGATATGCAGAGACTGACCGGGGAATTCGCTAAATTCACCTTTCCGGGAGGCTTTGGAGGCACAGGAGCTTCCGGGAACGCGGGCGATGGCGCGGACGCGCAGAAGGACAAGTCAGTGTCATCGAACGGAGCCGGAACTGACGGCATTTCTGGAAATACGGGCGATGGCGCGGATGCGCAGAAGGACAAGCCGGTGTCACCGAACGGAGCTGAAACTGACGGCATTTCTGGAAATACGGGCGATGGCGCGGACGCGCAGAAGAAAAATCCGGCGTCCGCAAACGGAGCCGGAGCCGCCGGCGTGGCTGCGGATGAGAAAAAAGAAGGAGAAAACGGGGCTGATGGTGTGACCGGTGAGGTGGTCAGCGCCGGGAAGGACGCGGAAGAAACCGCCCCCAGGACCGAAGCTCATTCGGAAACTCCGTCCGGCGAAGACACTTCCGGCGACGGCAGCCACAGAAGCTTCCGCATTCCTTCGATCAGCATGATTAATCTGGGCGACCTGTTTGGCAACTTCGGTATGCCGCGCCCGCAGCAGCAGGTGAAAAAGAAGCCGAAGGAGAAAAAGCCGCAAAAGGAGCTGGATATCGCTCATATCCCCGCACCGCATAAAATCAAGGCAAGCCTGGATGAGTATGTGGTGGGGCAGGAGCATGCGAAAAAGGTGATATCCGTAGCGGTATACAATCATTATAAGAGAATTGCCGATTATGAGAAGAGAGAAAAGGCGGGGGAGCAGACCGACGATGAGGGGAATGTTCTGACAGATGGGAATCTGGCGGACCGCTCGAACGTCCTTTTTGATGATGTGGACATCGAAAAGTCCAATATGCTGCTGCTTGGACCGACCGGCTGCGGCAAGACCTACCTGGTGAAGACGCTCGCCCGGCTGCTGGATGTGCCGCTTGCTATCGCGGATGCGACGTCTCTGACAGAGGCAGGCTATATCGGCGATGATATTGAAAGCGTAGTTTCCCGGCTTCTTGCCGCCGCGGACAACGATGTGGCGCGTGCGGAGCAGGGGATTATTTTCATTGATGAGATTGATAAAATCGCGCGGAAGAAAAATACCAACCAGCGCGATGTCAGCGGAGAGGCGGTACAGCAGGGCATGCTGAAGCTGCTCGAGGGCAGTGAGATCGAGGTACCGGTCGGCGCGGCAAGCAAAAACTCTATGGTCCCGATCGAGACCGTCGACACCAGCAACATTCTGTTTATCTGCGGCGGCGCGTTTCCGGGCCTCGAGGGGATTATCAAGGAGCGCCTGAACAAACAGGCTTCGATTGGGTTTTTCTCCGATTTAAAGGATAAGTATGACGAAGACCCGGATCTGCTCATGAAGGTGGAGGTCGAGGATCTGCGCAAGTTTGGCATGATTCCGGAATTTCTCGGACGCCTTCCGATCATCTGTCCGCTGCAGTCTCTGACAAAGGAGATGCTGGTTCGCATTTTAAAGGAACCGCGCAACGCGATTATCCGCCAGTACCAGAAGCTTTTGGCCATGGACGAGGTGGAGCTGACGCTGGACGACGGGGCGCTTGAGGCTATCGCGGAGAAAGCCATGAAGAAGAAAACCGGTGCGCGCGCACTTCGCGCCATCATCGAGGAATTCATGCTGGATATCATGTACGAGATTCCCAAGGATGACAGCATCGGCAGCGTGCAGATTACCAGAGAATATATTGAGCACACCGGCGGACCGGTGATCAGCCTGAGAGGAAATTAAAAAAGTTACTTATTGCATTTATACAGCGGAATGTGCGAAAACGAACGCTGCTGTGGCGGATTCATGGGCGCGGTATTTCGTATGCAATTTTTACCATTTTTTCGCTATGCGTTGACACGGATTGACAAAAATGGTATTGTAAATGGCGAAAGGAGATTGTTTTTATGAATGAAGCACAGGAACAGTTTCTGAAAACGCTTGAAAGCCTGAAGGCACTCGCTGCGACCAGGAAAAACACCCTCATGTACGATGAGATTATGAACGCATTTTCCGGGATGGAATTGACAGAGAACAAGATGGATGTGATTCTTGATTATTTTGAAAAGAATCATATTGATGTTGTACAGGGCAAATCGCCGGACGAATCCCCCGAAGACAATGCGGACGATATCCTGCTCGAGCCTGAGGATGACATTCTGATGTCCGATCACGAAGAGGTCGAATTGATCAATGACGTAGATGTGCTCGAAGGAGTCAGTACAGAGGACCCGGTCCGGATGTACCTGAAGGAAATCGGTAATGTTCCCCTTCTATCCGGGGAAGAAGAGATTGAGCTGGCCAAACGAGTAGAACAGGGCGATGAAGAAGCCAAGAAAAAGCTGACCGAAGCGAATCTCCGTCTCGTAGTGAGCATTGCCAAGAAGTATGTAGGCAGAGGGATGCCGTTCCTGGATCTGATTCAGGAGGGCAATATGGGCCTGATGAAGGCCGTTGATAAATTTGATTACACCAAGGGATATAAGTTCAGTACGTACGCGACCTGGTGGATTCGTCAGGCCATCACCCGCGGGATCGCGGATACGGGACGTACGATTCGTGTTCCGGTACATATGGTCGAGACCATCAATAAAACGCTGCGCATGACGCGCACGCTTCTGCAGGAGCTGGGGCGGGAGCCGACCCCCGAGGAAGTGGCGGAACGGCTGAACGTGCCGGTGGCCCGTGTGCGCGAGGTGCTGAAGATCTCCAGGGATCCGGTATCGCTGGATACGCCGATCGGCGAGGAGGACGACTCCCATCTGGGTGATTTCATTGAGGACGACACCGCGCTTTCCCCGGCGGATTCCGCCGCGTTTTCGATGCTCCGCGAGGAGCTGGCGACCGCGTTGGAGTCGCTGACAGAGCGGGAACGGCAGGTCGTGAAGCTTCGTTTCGGCCTGGAGGACGGCCGGGCGCGGACGCTCGAGGAGGTTGGCAAGGAGTTCAATGTCACCCGGGAGCGCATCCGCCAGATTGAGGCGAAGGCCCTGCGCAAGCTGAGGCATCCGTCCAGAAGCAAGAGACTGAAGGATTTTCTGAACTAGAATAAACGTTTCACATTGAAATGAAAGAGCCGCGACGGAGCAGATTTGGGGCTGGCTCTGCCGCGGCTTTTCGTTTTATCATGTTATCATGGCTTCTTTTTAAAAGAGCGGGATACAAAGAATCATTGACATCATGAGTGCGACTGAAAGGGGAAGGGTTTTATGACGAAGAGAAGGATTCGGCTGAGGTCAGTAGACGAGGTGCGTGAATTTGAGCAGGCGGCGGATCGGTGTGATTTTGCTGTGAATATACTGAATGAGGGCGCTCTGATTGATGCAAAATCGATTATGGGGGTCATGAGTCTGGATCTCACGCAGGTGCTGGTCGTGACATACAGTGACGAGAATGCAGAGCTGGAACGGGTGCTGGGAAAATTTGCGGACGCGTGATTGGGGTGTCTTCCGGTTGTAAGCTATGGGAGAAGAAAAGAAAATCCGGATTTCGGTCCGGGGCCTCGTAGAGTTTATTCTTCGCGAGGGGGATATCGACAATCGAAGAGGCGGTTTTGGTGAAAAGGAAGCGATGCAGGAGGGCAGCCGCATCCACCGCAAGATACAGAGCGGGATGGGGAGCGGATACCAGTCTGAGGTACCGCTTTCTTTTGATGTCTGCTGGGAGACGGAGCCGGGCAGCTTATCCGAAAATGCCGCGGATGCTGATGTTGAGAAAGGCAAGCTGATTCTTACGGTAGAGGGGCGCGCGGACGGAATCTTCACGGAGAAGAATCCTTACGGAGAAACAAAGCCCGACGAGTCTTCTGACAATCACAGTGCTTTCGACAGTGAGAAAAGATCAAAAAAGAAAATCGCGGAGCAGACATACATCGATGAGATCAAGGGCATCTACCGTGATGTCATGAGCCTGGAGTACCCGGTACCGGTGCATCTGGCGCAGGCGAAGTGCTACGCCTACATGGTCGGGGTCAATCGAGATCTGCCTTATATTGGCGTTCAGATGACCTACTGCAATCTGGAAACGGAGGAAATCCGCCGGTTTCGCCAGATTTATGAGAGAGGCGAGCTGGAAGCCTGGTTTCTGGATCTGGTGGGCAAGTATCGGAAATGGGCGCAGTTTGAGGTGGACTGGAGGCAGATTCGCCAGGAATCCATCCGGGGGCTTGAATTTCCCTATCCCTGGCGGCCCGGGCAGAAGGAGGTCGCATCCTCGGTCTATCGGACGATTCTGCGCAAAAAAAAGCTGTTCATTCAGGCGCCGACCGGTACCGGCAAAACGCTCTCGACCGTGTTCCCTGCTGTAAAAGCGGTGGGAGAAGGGCTGGCGGACCGCATTTTTTATGCGACAGCGAAAACGATTACGCGAACGGTCGCGGAGGAGGCCTTTGGCATTTTGCGCGGAGAAGGGCTGCGCATGAAGACGGTCACACTGACCGCGAAGGAAAAAATCTGCTTTCTGGAAGAGACCGAGTGCAATCCAGACGCCTGCCCCTACGCGAAGGGACATTATGACCGGGTCAACGACGCGGTCTTTGAGCTGATTTCGGAAAATGATGTGCTGAACCGCCAGACGCTGGAGGCGCAGGCGGAAAAATGGCGTGTCTGCCCGTTTGAAATGGGGCTGGATGCGGCACTCTGGACGGACAGTGTCATCTGTGATTATAACTATATCTTCGATCCGCGCGCCCGGCTGAGACGGTTCTTCGGCGAGGGCGTAAAGGGCGAATATTTGTTTCTGATTGACGAGGCGCACAACCTGGTCGAGCGCGGGCGCGACATGTATTCTGCGTCACTGTGCAAGGAAGAGTTTCTGACACTAAAAAAAGAATTTCAGGCACTTGGGAATATCAATCAGAATGAAGCTCCGCGCATTCTTTCCCGTAAGCATCGGCCGGGGGATCTGATGCGCAATGTGCGCGCCATCGTCCGGGCGCTGAACCGGTGCAATACCTGGCTGCTGGAGCAGAAGCGCGAATTGGATGATAGAAAAAATGTGAGAATTTTAAATTCCGAAAATGGCGGGATTGGCACATTCCCTCAGACGCTGATGAATCTGTGCGGACTGATTGAGACATTTCTGGAGGATTCGCTAAATGCTGAATTGAACGAGAAAACACTGGAATTTTATTTTCAGCTGCGCCGTTTCCTGGATACCTGCGACCATCTGAGCGATAATTATGTTATCTACACGGAGCTTCTTCCGGATGGGCGTTTTTTGCTGCGCCTTTACTGCGTGGATATCTCAGAAAATCTGCAGGAGTGTTTCGATAAAGGAAGAAGCACGGTGTATTTTTCTGCCACCTTTCTTCCCATCAATTACTACAAAAGCCTGCTGAGTACGCAAAAGGATGATTATGCAATCTACGCCCGCCCGGTCTTTGACCCGGCCAACCGCCTGGTGCTGATTGGCACCGATACCAGCAGCCGTTATCGGAACCGTTCGCTGCAGGAATATCGGAAAATGGCAGAATATGTGTTTGAGACCGTGCAGGCACAGCGCGGAAATTATATGGTATTTTTTTCCTCCTACCAGATGATGGACGATGTGGCCGATCAGTTTGACCAGATTTGCATGGAGAACGGGGATTCTATTGAGACCGTCCGTCAGATGAACCGGATGAGCGAAGAGGAACGCGAATCATTTCTGGAGAAATTCGAGCTTCCGCATCCGCAGGGACTCGCCGGATTCTGCGTCATGGGCGGCATCTTCGGCGAGGGCATTGACCTGCGCGGGGAACGCCTGATTGGCGCAATCATTGTCGGCGCAGGTCTGCCGCAGGTCTGCACCGAGCGGGAGCTCCTGAAAGATTTTTATGACAAACGGGGGGAGGACGGCTTTTTCTATGCCTACCTCTGTCCGGGGATGAACCGCGTGCTGCAGTCCGCCGGGCGTGTCATCCGCACCGAGAACGACCGCGGAGTCATCCTGCTCCTCGACGAGCGCTTCGCCGCCGCCCGCTACCGCAGCATGTTTCCCGTCGAGTGGGAGCAGCCAATGCGCTGCACACGAAAAAACGTGCGCGAGCAGGAGGAAAGGTTTTGGGAGAAAAAAGGAGGGCAATATGGACGAAATGACAGATAAGCAGATGGAAGTGATACTGAATCTGGTGGCGGATAAATTTGCCGGATGCAAGGATATGGATGAGGTGAAAAAAGCGATAGAGGATGTCAGGACGCTGGCAAAAAAGGAAAAGCCCGCCGAATAAGTATGTCGGCAGGTTTTATCTTACGCAGCCGAGTGCATAAAAGCAGGGCAATCGCATAAACAAGCGGTTGCCCTGTTTTTGATGCACACGGCCGGGCATTGAGTTTCGCGGCTGAAGCCGCACCCGGACACAGATCTTTACTGCTGCGGGAACAGCTGGTTCCGGTATTTCGCCAGGGCGGCGAGCAGAATCAGGCCGAATACGCCGCAGGAGATGACTTCTCCGATCGTGACTGTCACAAAGGAAAACCACAGAGGGCGGATGCCGTAGCCGTACAGCAATACGAGCGGCACCACGATCGCGTTAGCCGCAATGGGCGGCACCGGAGCGAGCCATTTGCTGTGGCGGCGGAGCAGGTACGTGCCGATCGCTCCAATCAGCGTGGCGAGCGGCCCAAAGATAATGTCGGGCAGGGCGCAGCCCGTCAGAATGTTGGCGAGCAGACAGCCGATATAAAGCCCCGGGACAGCTGCTGGTGTGAAAAATGGTAGGATGGTGAGTGCTTCCGAAAAACGGACCTGAATGGTTCCGCTTGCGATACCGAGCTCATTTGCGATGTACGTGAGCACGATATAGAGCGCAGCAATTACTGCCGCGTGCGTCAGGAACAGAACGTTCCCCTGCCGTGGTGTCTGATTTTTCATTTCTTATTCTCTCCTTAGTTTTATTTTACGTCTGGATGGTTTCGAACAGACGGATGCAGCGCGAATGGCGCCGACCAGTGTGCGTCCGGCATTTATAATCTGCCAATATGCGCGAAGCACAACTTTGATCATTCTATCAGAATACGGAGGAAAGTCAAGAATTTTCTCGAAAATTTGTTTTTATAATAATCCTGCTTGACAGAATGAAATATTGGTGGTATGGTTCATTACACAAGTGATGAACCGACGAACGAAAGCGCATATTTGTAAAACAGGAATCGAACACGCGCATGAAAGGAAGTGGGTAAATGCATGAAATCCTTTCACAGGAAAAATCCATTTACATTCAGATAAAAGAAATGATCGAGGAAGATATCCTGCGGGATATTCTTCTGGAGGAGGAGCGGGTGCCCAGCACGAATGAGCTGGCCAGAGCCTATGCAATCAATCCGGCAACGGCTGCGAAGGGGGTAAATCTTCTGGTGGACGAGGGGATCCTTTACAAAAAGAGGGGAATCGGGATGTTCGTCCGTACGGGGGCGAAAAAGGCCATTATGGAAAAGAGAAAGAAAAATTTTTACGATGACTATGTAAAACGTCTGATGGCGGAGGCGGACAGTCTCGGAATCACGAAAGAAGAACTGGTAGCGATGATTCAGGAGGCGCCTGCCGGCGAATAGCCTGTCGGGAAACAGCCGTGTCTGGCAGGAAACAGCCGAGCCCGGCACCGGACTGGTAAAATCTGAAGACTTACTATGGCTGGGTTTTTAAACTTGCGATTCACGTATTAAGCGGTGCAAGATACACGAGTTAGCTGGCGACCAATTTTTAATGGGATGGGAGATAACAGAAAGAATACAGGGTATGAGGAGGAAAATGGCATGAGCAAGATTGTGGCATCCGGAATTGTGAAGCGATACGGGGAGAAGGAGGTGCTTCACGGCATTGATCTGGAGCTGGAGCAGGGCAAAATCTATGGCCTGATCGGGCGCAACGGTGCGGGAAAGACGACGCTTTTGTCCATCCTGAGCTCGCAGAATCCGGCGACAGAGGGAAGTGTGGTGGTGGAGCTTTCTTCTGCAGGCGCTGGAGAACAAGAGGATTGGAAAGGGAAGGACTGCAGTGCGAATGAGCGTGTTGTAGAAGGTCGCAGTAGAACTGACACAGACGAAAATGGTCGCGAAAATGGCCGTACTGCAAAAACTGATATGGGACATGCAAAGAATGAGCTGCGGTTGGAGACCGTTCGTGAGTCGGTCTGGGAGAATCCGAAGGCACTTTCTCATCTTTGTTTTTCGCGGGAGCTGAATACAATGGTTGGAAACAGTGCAAATACAATGAAGGTGAAGGAGTATCTGAAAATTGCGTCGCTGTTCCTTCCGCACTGGGATCAGAAGATGGCGGACCGCCTCGTGGCAGAGTTTGGGCTGGACACGAAGAAAAAGATCAGCAAGCTGTCCAAGGGCATGCTTTCGATGGTGACGATTGTTGTGGCGCTCGCGAGCGGGGAGGAATTCACGTTTCTGGATGAGCCGGTCGCGGGGCTGGATGTGGTCGCGAGGGAGAAATTTTATCAGCTTCTGCTGGAGGAATTTACTGAGACCGGCCGGACATTTGTGATCTCGACGCATATTATCGAGGAGGCAGCGGATATTTTTGAGGAAGTGATCCTGCTGGATGAAGGAAACATCCTTCTAAAAGAGAATCTGGAGGAGCTGCTGGAGCGCGCCTGGTGTGTGAGCGGGCGTGAGGATGAGGTGGACCGCGCGACCGCGGGGTACACGCAGCATCATGTGGAGCGGCTGGGGCGCAGCAAGAGCGTGACGATTCTGGCACCGAAGCCGGGTGAAGCCCCAAATAATGAGCGGACAGATAGGCTGGAGCCGAAGCCAGGTGAATCTGTAGAAAATGAGCGGGCGGATCGGCTGACGGATACAGATATAGAGCGTGGTCAGTCAGGCCGGAAACCTGGTTTTACACGGGGAAGTACTGGTTTGACGATCCAGAAGGTGAGCCTGCAGAAGCTGTTCGTGGCGCTGTGCGGGGAGGAACACTAAGAGGGAGAAAGTAAATGACTGTAGAGAACAATTCAGGGACAGTTTCACAAAATGAAAGGAAAGATACGATAAAGAAGGAAACTGTGGGAGCATCCCGTTCACTGCGCATAGTCTGTTTCTTTGGCAGAATCTGCCTGCAGATGTTCGGATACGCTCTGGTTGTCGCGCTATTCTGGGATCTGCTTGTGCCGATACTGAGAGAAGAAACGGGCGGTGGCTGGCCGCTGTCATGGAAGATGGCCGCAGCGCTGCTGGAAGATTTTCCGCCTTACCTGCTGCTTGCAGGCGGCGTGACTGTATGGGTCTGTCCGACATTTCTTTTTAATAATTACATTACAACGCTGATTTCCATGAACGCTACGAGACGGCTGACTGCATTGAGCATGTGGCTCTGCGAGGGCGCGGTGATACTGGTTGTGATCGGAATCGCCTGGCTTTTTTCCGTGTTTGAAATGGGGACATTCTGGATGGAGTGGTTACCGCTGATTTTTGCAATCGAGATGTTTGCAGTCCTCATCGGAACCGTTTTTGGAATGGTTTCTGTAGGATATAGAACGCTCGGAATCATCCTCAATGCCGTGCTTGCCGGGGGCTTTGCCTTTGTCTGCGGCCTGATAGCGGGACTGGAAGGTGAGATGTCGGTTTTTAATCAGAATGTTCTGAAATGGATGCATTCTCCAGTGATGCCGGTGATTGGGCTCGCGCTGTATGCGGCTGCCGGAGTGGTGATTCAGAGAGGCCTGCGAAAAACGGAAGTGCGCAGGTGACGCAGGGTTTCAGATGAGATTCAGCCTCGCCGGAGCGGCATCCCGAATAGAGTGTTGGAGAAGTCGCGCACTTGTAAAGGTATGGAACAGACTCGTCAGTTATGAAAACGAAAATTCACAGAGCAAACTGCTTCACAAAGAGATAACAATATGTGCGAAGAAGATTTCAATATGATTACGCGGAGAGGATTTCAGCATGATTACGATGAAAAAGGCAATCAAAAATCAATTTCAGATCAATGAAAACAAATGTCTGGCAGTACTGCTGCTCGAACTGGGCTTCTTTCTGGCGGGGATGCTTCTGCTTGCCATTCTGATGAGAGTTGTGATTGACGAGGGTGACGGGACGTTTCCGCTTGCCACCATCGCTGCGGCTTTTGCGGGGGCAGTATTTTTATTCGCGAATTTTGGGGAGGACTATACGTCGCAGTTTCACACGCAGATATCTCTGGGCTGTACAAGAAAGGGATTTTTTGTCTCTGTGCTCTTGAATCATCTGGTCCTGAGCACCTTCGGAATGGTGATCTTGCTGGTGTTTGCCAGAGCGGAGGATGCGCTGAATGTCCGGCTGTATCCGATGGAGGAACCGGAATTTGCCATCTTCCCGATTCTTTTGCGGTATGGCATCGCGGCTGTGCTTGGTCTGCCTGCGGCGGCCGCACTTTTTGGAACACTGTGCAACCGGTTCGGGCAGAGTGTGAGAATTGTATTTTTCATCCTCTGGATGATGTTCTGGTTTGGGATGCAATGGGTGATGGAGGCGATTACGGAACAGGAGAAGGAAATTCCGGGGCTGTTTCGGGGGATTGCGGGCGTCATCACGGCAGTTCCGTCCGGCATGTGGCCGGTCATAGGAGCGCTGGCGCTTATTCTGGCACTCGGGGGAGCCTGGCGGCTTCTTCGGAAGCAGCAGGTGAATTAAATCATAAATTAAAGGAGAAGAGAAAAATGCTGAACGTATCACATGTGACGAAGAAATACGGCAAGGTGCTGGCCTGCGATGACCTGAGCTTTCATCTGGATCCGGGGACGGTGACTGTTTTACTCGGGCCGAACGGCGCCGGGAAAAGTACGATTATTAAGGCAATGATCGGCTTTCTGAAATATGAGGGAGAGATAACGGTAAAGAATTTTTCCAATAAAACGCCGGAGGCGCGCCGTCTGCTGGGTTACATACCGGAGATGCCCTCACTGTATCCGAACCTGACGGTGTCCGAACATATGGAATTTATTGCGCGGGCGTATAAACTGGGCGGAAATGTGGGACGAGCCTCTTATCAGGCAAGAATTGATGAACTGTTTGAACGATTTGAGTTGACAGACAAGCGCAAAAAGTTCGGCGATGAGCTCTCGAAGGGAATGCAGCAGAAGCTGAACCTCTGCCTGGGATTGCTGCCGGATCCGCAGATGCTGCTGCTGGACGAGCCGATGATCGGCCTGGATCCGCACGCGATCAAGGAGTTAAAGCTACTGATTGAGGAGATGCGGCAGGAGGGAAAGACGGTCCTGGTCAGTACCCATATGATTGACAGCGTGGATATGCTCTGGGACCGCACCATCATTATGAAGGAAGGAAAAATCCGGGCGAATCTGACGCGCGACGAGCTGGCAGCGGATGGAAGAAGTCTGGAGCAGCTGTTCTTTGATATGACTGAGGAGGGCGATGCGCGATGAGACTATATGGTTACTATGCCCTGCATTCCTTTGTGAACCAGATCCGCAAGCTGTTTAAGACCTGGGTGCTGATCTTTATCGTCGCCTGCGCACTGATGGGCGGACTGATTGGATTTGGCGCGGGCATGTTAAGTGAGGTCGGGGAAGAGCAGACGGAGAAAACCTCTGAACTGACGGAAGAATCCGATGAATATATCGTTGGAGCAGGTGTTGAAGGTTCAGATGAATATACCGTCGGCGCGGGTGCCGCGGATTCAGACACGGGAGATATGCCCGATACATCTGTGGAAAATGGAGATGTGAACGAGGCTGATAGTGATGATGAAGTGATCTTTGAGGTTTCAGACGAGGATTTCGCCTTTGAAATAAACGGAAAAGACGCGACCTCTGACCTGATTGAACTGATTGTCGGCGGAATCATTCTGGCGGTGTTCCTGTTTGAACTGATCGGCGCGGATAAAAGCGGCAGCAGCATTTTTCTGCCCGCGGATGTGAACCTGCTGTTTGCGTCGCCGATGAAGCCGCAGTCGGTGCTGCTGTTTCGGCTGATGACGCAGATCGGCGCGCTCGTGATTTCCAGTATTTATGTGATGCTCCAGCTCCCGAATCTGGTGCTGAACCTCGGACTTGGCATCCGGGGCGCGGTCGCGATCATCCTGGTCTGGATTTTTACGCTGGTGATCGGCAAGCTGATCCAGGTGCTGTTTTATACCATGGCGGCGACGCATACCGGCATGAAGCCGTATTTGCGGAAAAGCGTTTACGCCCTGGTACTCGTGGTGGCGGCTGCGTATTTCCTTAGCAGCAGATCGTATGGCTCCGACCATTTTTGGGCGGCAGCGGCATTTTTCAATCACAAAATCACCCGCTGGATTCCGTTCTGGGGATGGCTGAAGGGGCTTTGTATGTTTTCGATTGCGGGAAATACATCGCTTGCCCTGCTGTGCCTGGCTGCGCTGCTTGCGGGATGCGTGGTGCTGATCCTCATCATATGGAGCATCAAAGCGGACTTTTATGAGGACGCGATGGCGAAGTCAGAGGAGACCGCCGAACTGCTGGAAGTGAGACAGGCAGAGAAAAGCACCGGATTCGTGAAGCGAAAAAAAGACCGGAGCGAAAAAGTGCGCCGGGACGGCATGCGCTATGGGAGCGGGGCGAACGTCTTTTTCTTCCGCAGCCTGTACAACCGCTTCCGGTTCGCGCATCTGGGGATTTTTACGAAAACTGCGGAATTCTATCTGGTCGCGGCGGCAGGCGCGTCGGCGCTGTGCAGATATTTACAGGACAGCGCGGAAACGGATGGGCTTCGATTCCTGCCGGTGGTTCTTACTCTGTCAGCCCTCGCGTTCTGGCGCACACTGGGGAATCCGCTGGAGGAGGATACGTCAAAGGATTTCTTCCGGATGATCCCGGAGAGCACAGAGAAAAAGCTGCTCTGGTCAGTCCTTGGAGGAACGGCGAACTGTCTGCTCGACATGATCCCGGCGCTGATACTCACGGAGGCGGTTTTCCGGGTCCAACCGCTCTATATCCTGGCATGGATTCCGTTCATTCTCTCGATTGATTTTTACGGAACGACGACAGGTACGTTCATCAACCTGTCCGTGCCGGTGTCCGCCGGAAAACTGGTCAAACAGCTGGTGCAGATTATGTTTATTTACTTTGGACTGCTGCCGGATGTGGCAGTCATCGCGGTGGGAGTCGTTTTTGATCAGGTCGTCATAGCCGCGGTGCTGGCTGCGGTGGTCAACATCGGGCTTGGTGCGGCCTTTCTGGCGCTGACGCCGCTGGTTGTGGATCCTAAAGATCGACCGGCGCGGAGGAAATCATTTCAGAAAGAGACTGTCTGTGTAACTGAAAAAGAAACGATTACAGAAGCTATGATTTTGACAGGCAAGGCTCATCAGAATCAGATAGAGGGAGAAAGAAGTTCCGTTGCACAGGAAGTTTTGCAGAATGAAAAGGAAGCAGGTCTCATCCGCGCCCGCAAAACCTTTTCCACCCTCGGTTTCGGCTGCTTCGCGATACTGGCGATCGCGTCCGTACTGCAGATCGCCACTGCGATGCTCTTTCCGGAATGGCTCTCGACCTCGTGGGGATTGTGGGTTTATACCTTTGCGCCCCTGTATGTGGCTGCAGTGCCGGTTGGACTGCTGATCTTCCGACGTGTGCCTGTCTGCCCTGAAGCAGAGTACATGAAGCAGGGATGTACGGATGTGTACACAATGAAAAGTCACAGTGGAAGCAGGATGGAAGAAAGCGATGAAAATAGCAGTTCAGGCGACAATGATATCAGCAATGAAATC
Source organism: Lachnospiraceae bacterium (assembly GCA_021199475.1). Taxonomy (GTDB): domain Bacteria; phylum Bacillota; class Clostridia; order Lachnospirales; family Lachnospiraceae; genus Choladousia. Next base: position 4,101 of record JAJQHZ010000084.1, on the reverse strand, counting down.
AGCAGCTCAGGCAGCAATGGTATCATTGATGAAAATAACCTTGCAAAAAAGAATGCCGCTGCAGATGGATGCAATAATACAGAAAATTATAAAAAATCAGGCAGAAACCGTAAAGAAAAGCATACAATGAGGCCGTCCCAGATTGTGCGGACAGTTTTTATCGCCATCTTCCTGATGTATGCCGGAAATCTCCTTGGCACCCTGGTCACCACCGCGATCAGCGCGCTGACCGGTACATCGGCGGAGGCGGCGATTACGACCTACGCGCTGGCGGATTCGCTTGTTCTGAAAATTCTGTTTATGGTGATTCTGGCGCCGTTGATCGAGGAATATGTATTCCGGAAGCAGCTGATCGACCGGATGAGTTGCTACGGGGAGCGGCTGGCGGTCGTCACCTCGGCGCTGATGTTCGGGCTTTTTCACGGGAATTTTACGCAGTTCTTCTATGCGTTTGCGCTGGGGCTGCTGTTTGGCTACATTTACCTGAAGACCGGAAAGCTGCGCTATTCGGCGGGGCTGCACATGGGTATTAATTTTCTTGGAAGCATCGTGCCGTCCGCGCTGCTTACTATGCTTGACCTGTCGGCACTGGAGAACCTCGAAAATCTGGAAACGCTTTCGCCCGAAGCCCTCGGACCGCTGCTGCCGCAGCTGGCTCTGTACGGCGGTTATGTAATCCTGCTCGTGGCATCCGCTATCGTCGGCCTGGTGCTGTTCTGCCGCAGCTGGCGACGTGTGTCGTTTGCACAGGCGGAGCTGGAGCTGCCGAAGGGTGTAAAGATACGAACAGCTTGTGGAAATGCCGGGATGATCGTGTTTGTGCTGGGATGCGCAGTGCTGATGATATTTTCTATTTTCGGATAATGCTTTGTTCACTTCCAGATGCGGAAAGTATCAATCTTATACTTGCGCGGCCTGAGAATAACATTTATAATGTGAGCAGAAGGGATTCTCGCCGCTTGCGGCGGAGAATCACAAGGCTCAACGAGCAGCTGTGCTGCGAGAAAACGTCGACACCAATCTGCGAGGTGATAAAAGAATGAGATGCTACCTGAATACGGTGGATTCCTATGAGCTTTATGAAAGAGAGACAAAGAAGCCTTATTTTGTGGACAAAACAAAGCTGCTGGAAAAGCTGTTTCCGCTTGTGGAGCAGGGTGGCAGTAATATCGCTGTTACACGTCCGAGAAGATTTGGAAAATCAATCACTGCGGAGATGATAGCGTCTTTTTTTAATCGCGGAATGGATAGCAGCGAAGTTTTTTCAAAGCTTGAGATTGCCCAAACAACCGGATTTGAGAAACATATGAATCAACATAATGTGATTTATATCAATTTCAGCAAGGGTCCGGACGATTGTACATCGTATGACGATTATATCAGCTATATAAAAGAAGGACTTGTCGGAGATATTGAAGAAACGTATCCGGATGCTGTACATCGTCGCGGTGATTCCGTAGGTGCAATGCTGAGAAACGTTTCCGCAAAGTATCAGGGAGAAAAATTTATCCTGGTTTTTGATGAATGGGACTATATCTTTCACCGGCCATATTTTACCGAAACAGACCGGGGCAGATTCACCGCGTTTTTAGGAGATTTAACAAAGGACAGGCCGTACATTGAGATGACCTATATTACAGGAATTCTTCCGATAAAGAAGTATTCAGGCAGCGATACCATGAATCATTTTGCGGAATACAATATGGCAAATGATTCTGCATTTGATGAATATTTTGGTTTTACAGGAAAAGAAGTGGATGAATTGTACCATCGTTATCTGGAGAATACGCAGGCACCGGCTTTCACACGTGAAAAGCTTGAGGATTGGTATGATGGCTATCATAATGATAATGGACTTAGCCTGTATAATCCCAATTCGGTAGTATTTGCGTTTTCTGAAAACCGGATTGGCAATTACTGGTCGAAGGCTGGTGAATATGAGGAGCTAAAGGATTATGTTTTAAATGATATTGATGGAGTAAAAGAGGCAGTGATGATGCTTGCGGCAGATGAGCAGGTGCAGGTGGATATCTCAGAATATGCTACGACAGCGCAGACGCTGGAAAGAAAAGATGAAATTCTTTCTGCCATGACAGTATATGGGTATTTGAATTATCATGATGGCTGTGTGAGAATTCCCAATATGGAACTGCAGACAGAATTTGATCGAATTATGCGAACGGCACCGAGATACAATTATATGAGGAAGCTGGAAAAAGAATCGGAGCGGATTCTGGCAGCGACGTATCAGGCGGATACGGATACCATAGCAGAGGTGCTCGCATTTGTGCATAATTCAGAATCGCCGCTTAAGTATTATGACAATGAAGCGGAGCTTTCGGGCAGTGTAAAACTGGCATATATTGCTGCACGGAATAAATATGATATCCAACGGGAAGATCAGGCTGGGACAGGGTATGTAGATTATATTTTCTATCCTTATAATCATTCTGATGATGGGATTATTCTCGAATTGAAAGTAAATGCTTCCCCTGAAACGGCATTAAAACAGATTAAGCAAAAAAAATATGCGATGAAGTTCCAGGGAAAACTGGGAGAGATGCCGAAGACGACGGGCCGCATTATTCTTGTTGGAATCGGTTATTACAAGAAAAGCAAGCAGCATCGTTGTAAGATTGAGATTTTGAATTCATTGCAGGTGTAAATGTAAGGAAATGTTATTTGGAACATGATTTTGTATATTCCGTGTAGGGATTCCGATGAAAGATATTTTTGTGGTAAGTAAAAATTAGCTGCTACTGGCAGGAACAGGAGGAGGACGTTGAGATGGCAGGAAGAGCAGGCGGAGGACATTCCATGTCCGGCGGCGGAAGAAGAGGCCCATCCGGTAGTGGAAGACCGATGGGCGGTAATGCAGGCAGAGGTTCACAGGGACCTGGAGGCGGAAGCAGAGGTTCAGCGGGCGGCCCGGGTCGACAGATGACGCCCAGAGGAGGCGGTCGTGCAATGGCAGGCGGCGCGGGAATAGGCCCGGCTGGCGGTCCGCGAAACGATGCCATGGGGCGTCCGGGCGGAGGCATGGGACGACCAGGCGGTGAAATGGGACATCCGGCAGGGATGAGAAGACGCCCGCCGCACCCGCCCGCGCTGCCATTTGGTATGCGCCATGCGCCGGGGATGAGCATGATGGGCTTCGACGAGTCCTGGCGAGTCCTGATGGCTCTTGAAGCGCTGATGGGAGGAAGCTATGATCCGGTTCATATTGGTCTTGTAGAGCGATTTTTCGGCAGGCGCTTCGCACCGCATGAGTATGCGGAGCTGTATTACTGGATGCGCGATTATATGCGGATGTGGTGAGCGGGTGATTGACGATAAGATGGAATGATAGCAATAAAATTACAGAGCAGCCTTGGAGCAAATTGCTTTGAGGCTGTTCTTTTTATAAATTGGGCTGCGAGCATAGCGGGAGCGAATTTCTATAAGGGAAGGAGTAGGAACCGGGGAAGATCGTTGATCGCTAGAAAATGCGCTGAGCGGATGATGACGAGAAGAAACGTTGCGGTTGCATTTTAAACGAACCTCAATTATAATAAAGCTATCAGCAGATGGAGATGAATATTCTTGGTAACGGAGCGGCCTGAAAACAAACATACAGAAGAGGAGGAATCGAAGCATAAAGAAACCGAGGTGAACGGTCTGTGCCGGATAACAGCAATGCAGCGCACAGCAAAATTGGTTCTAAATCTGCCACGCCATATGACGATGTGGCCCGTACATTATTAAATGACTGCAGTTCCCTGATACTGCCGGTGTTAAATGAGACCTTTGGCGAACATTATAAGGGAGATGAAAAGATTCTCTTTGCGCCTAATGAGCATTACATCAATCAGCAGGATGGGGGAGAAAGCAAACGTATTACTGACAGCAGCTTTACTGTCATTGGAGAAAAAGAATCAAAAAAGTATTTATTTGAAGTACAGAGTACCGCAGACAACAGTATGCTGGTCAGAATCTTCGAATATGCGACACAGATCGCATTGGACGAAGGCGAACGGATTGGCAATATACTCGAAGTTACAATTCCGAATTGCGCGGTGCTGTTTCTGCGAAGCACAAAGAATACACCAGATAAGATGACAA
>JAJQHZ010000102.1 GCA_021199475.1 Lachnospiraceae bacterium | reverse complement strand
CAAACAATCATCCGAGGGAAGCGACGCAGGCAAACGATCATCCAGCCGAAGCGATGTCGGCAAACAATCATCCGGGAGAAACGACGCTGACTGAGGAGCAGATCCGCCGTCTCGATGCGATTGGGATGGTCTGGACAAACGTAAATGATACCAAATGGGACAAGGGCTATCAGGCTGCAAACGAATATGAATCGACACATGGAGATCTCCGCGTCCCGGCGCGGTATGTAACCGCAGATGGCTTCCAGCTGGGGAGATGGATCTGCAGCCAGAGAACGGCTTACCTGAATCAGAAGCTTTCCAGTACACGAAAAGAAAAACTGGATGCGATCGGCATGGTGTGGCAGTCCGACACCTGGGAGGACAGACTGGAGCTGGCAAAAAAATGGTGTCAGGAACATGGAACCATCGCAATTCCCCAGAACACCGTAGTAGACGGCGTCTGGATCGGGAAATGGCTTGCCTCCCAGAAGAAGATGTTGGAGGAAGGGAAACTCAGCCAAAGGCAGAGGAAGCTTCTGTCCGAGCTGCCGTCGGACGGCATGGTAAAAGCATCGGCGCACTGGAAAGAGATGTACCAGGACGCGAAAGAATTTTCCGAAAACCACGGAAACCTGGCAAGCGTCCCCAGAGACTATTACGGAAAAAGAGGAACCAGCCTGTACACCTGGGTTCTAAATCAGCGCAAGATTCGGCGCGCAGGCAAAATGAATCAGGAAAAAATCCGGCTTCTCGACGAAATTGGATTTGTCTGGGACCCGCGGGAAGAACACCGGGCGGGAACCGTGAAATAGCAGGATACAGGATCGGATCCGAAACGATCCGAAAAAAAGAAGCAGACGAATGAAGCACTGCCGCCTGCTTTCTATGAAATGAGAGCAGAGCTGCTTTACAAGACTCCGGACATTGCAAACGTGTCGCTTCGCCGCCGTTTCCAATGCCGGTCGTCATAATCTCACAGTCAGCCGCCCCGGCTTGCGGAGCGGTATGGCGAAGCTATGCATAAAGCGACTGGAATGAAAAATATGCTTGCACACGGATTGCCGCAAATGTATAATGTGATTAGTAAGAAATATGCAGCGCTGGCGTCGTCGAATTTCGCAAGCCAACGACAGAATCGTCAGATTCCGGAGTGTTATTCGACATCATAGAGAGGAGGCTACAGCATATGGGAATCTATTTAAATCCCGGATATGCGGGATTTGAAGAAATCAGAAGAGATATTTATGTGGACAAAACAGGACTCATCTCTTTTATGAATAGCTTGATAGGAAAGCCAAAGCCGTTAGTCAGCTTTAGCAGACCCAGACGATTCGGAAAGTCTTATGACGCCAACATGATTTGTGCATATTACGATAAGAGCTGTGACTCCAGATTCCTTTTTGAGGATCTTAAAATTGCTAAAGATACTGGCTTTGAGCAAAATCTAAACCAATATAATGTCATAACCTTTGACGTGACGGGTTTCATCGCAGATTCAAAGGATAATAATACGGAGATTGTTCCGAATATAAAAAATACCCTTCTTGAAGAACTAAGAGATGATTTTCCAGGATGCGTTGATGATGGAGAAAAGAATCTCGGTAAAGCTTTATATGCTGTTGTATCAAAGGGCAACGCAAAGTTTGTTTTTGTCATTGACGAGTGGGATGCTCTGTTTCGGGAATACAAGAATGATAAACAGCTTCAGGAGGATTATATCCTTTTCCTGAGAAGCCTTTTTAAAAACAAGGATACGACTTCCAGGACGATTGCTGCGGCTTATATGACCGGAATTCTTCCGATAAAAAAGTATGGGACAGAATCTGCACTGACAGATTTTAAAGAATATTCCATGACAAGACCGGGAAGGCTTGCAGAGTATGTTGGATTCACAGAAGATGAAGTGAAGCGGCTCTGTGATGAATATCAAATGGAATTTGATGATATGCAGTTCTGGTATGATGGATACTCATTTAGCAGAATCAAACATGTATACAGTCCAAATTCCGTGATGAACGCATTGCAGGAGGAGGAAATTGCAAATTACTGGACACAGACAGAAACCTTAGAAAGCCTGAAAAAATATATCGAAATTAACATGGATGGCTTAAAGGACGCTATTGTTCTAATGGTTGGCGGACAGAGAATACCGATTGATATAAGCACGTTTCAGAATGATATAACATCCTTTAGAAACAAGGACGATGTTCTGACTCTGTTGATTCACCTGGGCTATCTGGCATATGATCAGAAGAAAAAAGAAGTATATATACCAAATCAGGAAGTGACAGAAGCTTTCCAGTCCGCTATTAAAGGTGGAAAATGGAAAATCGTTGAGCCAGGCGATAGGCAACGCGGAAAGACTGCTTGAGGCCACGATTCGGAGGAAAAGTGATACAGTAGCACAGGCGCTTGAAGCAGTGCATGAGGAATGTTCTTCCGTATTGACCTACAATGATGAGAATTCGCTTGCCTGTGCGATTTATATAGCATATTACACAGCAAAGAATTACTACAAAATTATCAGAGAACTGCCGACAGGCAAAGGCTTTGCAGATTATGCCTTTATTCCGGGGAAGGATACGGATAAGCCGGCGATGATTATTGAACTTAAATATGATAAGGACGCTGATACCGCAATCCGCCAGATCCATGAGAACCGCTATGCTGGGGATCTGATGGATTATTTTGGAAATCTGCTTCTGGTAGGAATTAATTACGATAAGGATGCGAAGGGAATGAATGCTAAGAGGCATAGCTGTGTGATCGAAAAGGTGTAGTCAGTAAGGGCGGAGACGATGGATAATTGAATTAGGCATAGAAAAATAGGAGCCATTTGGGGGCTCTTATTTTTGTG
>JAJQHZ010000044.1 GCA_021199475.1 Lachnospiraceae bacterium | reverse complement strand
TGAAAGGAGTACAGTCGATTATGGGTGGAATCGTAATTGAGACAGACGCAAAGAAAATTTTAAATGATGGAATACGACAGGGAAAGATCGAAGGCAAGCAGGAAGAGCATGTGAACACGGAGCGTGAACGGCGTAGGGCCGAAGCTGCGGAGAAGCAAATGGTTGCTGCCCAGAAGAAGGCCAATGCGGCGGAGCAAAAGGTGAGTATTTTGCAAAAAGAACTGGATGCGTTGAAAAAACAGTTGGGTGAGGTATTGCTGCAGCAAGGGCCGAAGCTGGCAGAACAGTAATTGCGGGATGGATATGTAGGATATGTATAGGGAACGATTTTTGAAATAGGGATATGGAAAATAAGAGCCGTGGCTGGCTCTTATTTTAATACGATAAAAGTGCAGTTGTCAGGGTGTAATGATCTCCGGGCATCTGCACTTATTTTATGTGCAGAAAAAAACGGCCTGCGGAAAACGGCCGATGAGAATAAAGGAGTTATTGGAATAAGCTACGAAAGGAAAAATAGGGGAAAATGAACCAATATACAACGCTTTTTGAGCAGCAGTCCTACCGGGATGCTCTCGACTTTTACATGGAAACGTTGGTAAATGAAAAATTGCCAGTGTGGGATTATGTGATTCTGACGGCGAGCAATGACGACCAGGCAAAGTCCTATGAGATGCAGATAGAACATCGGCTTGGAAAAGGACAAATCCCGGAAAGGACGCATTATGCGGTGATCCCGGACTTGGGCGGCCAGAGAGTTGGCAGCGGCGGTGCGACTTTCTCTGCAATCCGCTATGTGAAGAAGCATGCGGGAGAGTTAAACGGGAAAAGGACGCTGGTTATCCATTCCGGCGGCGACAGCAAGCGTGTGCCGCAGTATTCGGCATGCGGGAAGCTTTTCTCGCCTGTTCCGAGACTTTTGCCGGGCGGACGGCGTTCGACACTGTTTGATGAATTCTTAATCGGCATGAGTACAGTGGCAAGTCGTATTTCCGAGGGAATGTTGGTCTGCTCCGGTGATGTGCTGCTTCTTTTCAACGCCCTGCAGATCGATTTCTATGGTGCAGGCGCGGCGGCACTTTCGATTAAGGAGAAGGTCGAAACCGGGAAAAACCACGGTGTATATCTGAAGGATGAGGACGGGAACGTTGGCCGTTTCCTGCACAAGCAGACTGTAGAGACGCTTGGAAGCTGTGGCGCTGTAGATGGACGCGGCATGGTGGATATAGACACAGGTGCGGTTATTTTGCGGCCGGATGTTTTAGATGACCTGTACGGGCTGATCGATACGGAAGAGAAGTATCATCAGTTCGTGAACCCGGATGCCTGCTTATCGTTTTACGCGGATTTTCTCTATCCTCTGGCGTCGGAGTCTACGTTGGAGCAGTTCTATAAAGAAAAACCGGAGGGTAGTTTTTCGGAGAAACTGCATGACTGCCGGACGGCACTCTGGGACGTGCTGTCAACCTATTCCATGAAGCTGATTCGTCTTTCCCCAGCTTCGTTCATTCATTTCGGAACGACGCGGGAACTGCTGCATTTGATGACGGACGGCATGGATGAATATAGATTTTTGGACTGGTCAGGTACGATTAATTCAAACCTGGCACCGCAGAAGTATGCGGTCAGCAACAGCTACATCAGCAGACGGGCGAAGGTAGGAAAGGGCAGTTATATTGAAGACAGCCGTATTAATCGCTACAGTGTCATTGGCAAAGGCTGTGTGATTTCAGGAGTAACGCTGAACGGGGAAACCGTGCCGGACGGAGCGGTACTCCATGCGCTGAAACTGAAAAACGGAAAATTTGTCTGCCGGATGTATGGTGTGGAAGATAACCCGAAAGAGAGTAAGCTGTTCGGAAATGATATAGGGGAGGTGCTGTGGACGGCGAAGCTGTATCCGGTGTGCGACACTATAGAGGAGGCAGTGAAGGAAACGCTGTCTCTTGGGCTGGCTGATGGAAAAACTGTGAATATGGACGAGGCGCATCTCAGCCTCAAAGATAGTTTCAACCAGGCGGATGTGACGGCTATCCTTCCGTGGCAGGAGAATCTGTTCGAGCAGGTGGTGGCCGAGGCCATTCTTGAGAATATAGAGAATGGTGTGCCTGCAGAGAAGGTAAAGGCTCAGTATCCGGATATCGACCGCCACACGGTGGAATATCTCCTGGACCGGGCAAAGAAGCAGGACATCAGCAAGTTGGATGAATTCAGCCGGTTGATCCGCATATACAATTACCTCTGGAAGATAACAGACGAAAACAAGTACAGTGACTTGTGTTTTGGCACAATCTGCGATGCGACGCTGGCAGCGGCAATGGAGAGCGTACAGTTTACAGAGTATCATCTGGAACGGGACGTGATTGTCAGCCTTCCGGTCCGTGTGAACTGGGGCGGCGGTTGGAGTGACACGCCTCCGTACTGCATGGAAAACGGCGGGACAGTGTTGAACGCGGCTATTTCACTGAACGGACGTCTGCCGATCGAAGCAACCGTGAAACATTTGGACAAGCCGGTAATCGCTTTGGCAAGCACAGATATTGGAAGCTACAAAGAGTTTAAGGATTTGGCGCAGTTGCAGGACTGCCGGAACCCCTCCGACCCGTTTGCGTTGCATAAGGCTGCGCTGATTGCCTGCGGGGTGATACCGGTGTCGGGAGCCAGGGAGATTTTTTCTGTGACAGACCTTTGTGACCGTCTTGGCGGTGGAATGTATATGAACACACGGGTGATCGATATTCCGAAAGGCAGCGGCCTTGGCACCAGTTCCATACTTGCAGGAGCCTGCGTGAAAGCATTGCTTCAGGCGATGGGGCAGGAGCCGGCAGATGAGGAAGTCCTGATTCCGTGAAGTTCAAAGAATTTAATCAACAGAAAAGCTGATAAATTCAA
>JAJQHZ010000021.1 GCA_021199475.1 Lachnospiraceae bacterium | reverse complement strand
AGATACTTCCGGCGTCCAGCCTGCAAATGTGTACGTGTACTGCGCATCTGCTGCCTTCGTCGGAGTCTCTCCGTCATAACTCGGCGTGGTTCCGTAGGCTACATCCGTATCGGTTTCCAGAACCGTGCCATCCTCATCAACCCACTCTACCGTATAGGTGTTGACCGTGCTGCTGTAGGTCGCCGTGTACGTCACATCCCCGGTCACTTCGGATACTTCCGGCGTCCAGCCTGCGAATGTGTATGTGTACTGTGCGTCCGCTGCCTTTGTCGGTGTCTTCCCATCGTAACTCGGTGTGGTACCATAAGCCACATCCGTGTCTGTCTCCAGAACTGTTCCATCCTCATCAACCCACTCTACCATGTAGGTGTTGACTGTTCTGGAATAGGTTGCTGTATAAGTCGCGTTCCCGGTCACTTTGGATACTTCCGGCGTCCAACCTGCGAATGTGTAAGTGTACTGAGCATCAGCCGCCATTGTCGGCGTTGCCCCGCCGTAACTCGGAGTTGCGCCGTACTTCACACCTGTATCTGTTTCAAGAACTGTTCCATCAGCATTGACCCACTCAACCGTCCAAGAATCGGCAACGACACTAACAGTCGATGCCGTTGAAAGGGTGCTGCCGTCTGTAACCGCAGCTGTACCGTCTATAGTATACAGATAGTCACTTGTCAACAATGCTGAGTATGATTCATAATCCGTCTTTATTTTACCATTATTATTAATAATTATAGCAACCTTAGATGTGGAAGAAAACGTTCCGCCTGAAAGAGAGACTGAGACAGCATCGTAAATATTTAATGCTGCATCTGTTCCCCCATTTATGATTCCACCTGATATCGACAGCGTACCAGAAGCAAAGCTTACAGAACCATTTATAATACCGCCGGTCATATTGAAGGTACCATTATCTTTGTTACTACACAAAACCGAACCTCCAATTATCGTTGTATTATCACCGTTCAAGGTTACAGTGCCACCACCTACTCTAATAACATTGTTGTATGCGCCGGAAATTTTTCCGCTGCCGGTAATAGTAAGGGTTCCACCACTGACATAAATCGTTGCTGAAGAAGTATTAGTGCCGCTAAAATTATAACCATTTAAATTCAGAGTCACATTTCCAGCCGTAAGACCATATTGAGAATCACTACTTATATTACTTTGAAGAGTGATAGTTACTGTACTGTTTGAATTATTTGCCGCCGCGCTGAATGCTTCGCTCAAGGTGCCGCTATATGACGTACTGTCGCCGGATATGGTCCATGCAGCTTCAACAGATGTTGCTGTTATTGAAGAAACAGTAAGGGCTGTGCCAGTTTCGTCAGATTCACTGAGCGTTGCCAATGCCTCACAAGCTGCATCGTATCTGGTCATATCCAAGCTGTCCACATCTCCGCCAGCCTGATATAGTGCGCCTTTCGCCTCATCAATAGCATCAAGCATAGCTTCCACATCAGACATGTTTTCTTCTGAAATATCCTCCATGTCAGGCAGTGCATCAATCATCGTCTGAACCGAAACGAAGGTAACCTCTTCATTATTGGTATCTCCATTTGATTCATCCTCTGCTGCCACCCCCATTTTGACAGCTTCTGCCGCGGCTACTTCCTTATCCATTTCTGTTTCAACCACAGCTGTTTCTTCTTCCGTCTCTGCTACAACCACAGCTGTTTCTTCTTCCATCTCTGCTACAACCGCTGCTGTTTCTTCTTCCGTCTCTGCTTCTGCCGCAACTGTTTCCACTTCCATCTCCGTTGCATACGTAATAGTCGGTATGGTGGAAAAGACCAACAGCATGGATAAAAGCGACGCCAAAATTTTTTTCTTCATTTTCTCACATTTCCTTTCTGACAAGATTCATGACTGGCGCATTGCCTGCATGTTTATTTTGTTTGCCCACTGCCGTTTTTCCTGCCTGCATACCCCGATCAGAGCATGGGGAGCGATCTGCCTGTAAAACCGGCACTCCCCGCAGGTATTAAACCGCTCCGGTTTGTCCCATTCGCCAAAAGGACACGCTTCCTCTACCGTATGCGTGATGGGACAGCCATTTTTCGTCCACACTGGGTTCTCGTTAAAATTCCGGTATTCTTCAATGTACATTTTCGCAAGTTCATCGTAGTACATCGGAATGTCAAATACCGCACCTTCGAATTCATAATGCCGCGATTTCGTTTCCATCCGCACCTCCTTCCTGCCTGCAGTGAGAAACCATCTCCCATCTGAGGCCAGTTTCTTTCCATGTGTCAAAAACTCTGGTTGAAAGTATGTTGCCGGTATATTCCTCTGAATTCATGACAACGCAAAAAGGCGCATCCCATCCATGGAAAACCCATGGGCGAAATACGCCTTGAATAATCGCTCTATTCTTTTGGCAGCAACAAAAACGGACAGGCTTATCCTGTCTGTCTGTCTGTCTGTCTGTCTGTCTGTCTGTAAAGATTATGGCACTATATTTCATTTCGTCAACCTCTTTCATAACAGATTTTTAAAAAATCTCTTCTACGTTTTGCACTGACATTCCCCGCAGACTTACCATCATGCCGCCTACTGCAACGATTGCTATGTACAAAAAGTATAGCATATCCTTTTTCTTTTGAACCTACCCATTTTCGCAAAAAAATGGGTAGGTGAACAGACGTTCTCTGGTGACAGATTAGCCTACAATCGTATCTGCATTAGAAATTCCCAGCTTTTACATCCTGCATAATGAGCCGCTTCACTTTATCGTCCAGCGTTTCCTTGCTGGTCTTGCTGAAAAATATTCCGATCTCGTAGGTCGTCCGACCATCTTTCATCACAAAGCTGCCGTCCGGCTCGTTCCCGTTGTTTCTGGTTTCTGTTACCATATCCTTTTCTTCCTGCATTGCTTACCTCTCCATAATAAAAACCGCCCAGAGGACGGTACATATAATGATTCATTTTTTTATCTTGTTTTCCTGCTGTGACGCTGTGACGCTTGTGACGCTATTTTTATACCAGCCAGTGTCATGAAATAGCGTCATCAGCAAAACAGCCGCCGTCTTCTTCGTACACTTTTTTCAATGTGAATGTCCGTTTATCCCGGCTCCTGCTGTTCTGTGTGTAGCTGATGCCAAATTCATTATAAAGTACCGATACGCTGACATTCAGCTTTCGCGTCAAAGCCTGCGGCTTGAGCTGCGTATCCGGCATAAGCTCCAGCAGCTCGGTCGCGCTGCCTGTCCATTCCAACCGTTCTCTCATAAATTCGGCAACAGCAAGAAGCAGCGGATCGGCTTTTCTCTTGAAAAGCTCCTTTTCCGCTTTGGTCAGTTTCCAGAAGCAATGTTCCCGGTCAAATTCCAATGTCAGCTCCTGGTCCTCCTGATCTCTGCCAACAATCATCATCTTCGCCGTGTTCTCGACTCGCTTTTTCTTTTGCAGGATAATCGCTCCATCCGCAGCACCCAGCAGGCCGTTCGTGCCAGATATCATGTCAAAGCTGTCGCTGGCTTCCATCTTCCTCGTGTGGTGAACAATCAATACACAAATGTTATGCCTGTCCGTGAACGATTTCAGCTCCGTGATGCTCTGATAATCGGCTGCATAGCTGTACGCCTCGCCGCCGATCTCTCTGACCTTTTGAAGTGTGTCAACGATGATGAGCCGTGTGTCCGTGTTCCTCTGCATAAAGCGTTCCATCTGTTAAATGAGTCCGCCGATCAGTGTTCTGGACTGCGTTGTCATGACCAGATTCGGAGTCGATTCCACTCCGAACATCTGGACAAGCCTGTTCTGCAGTCTGGCGTAATCATCTTCCAGCGCAAGATACAAAACCGTTCCCTGCCGCACCGGATAATTCCATAATGGAATTCCCATCGCCACATGGTAGGCAAGCTGCATCATGAAAAATGATTTGCCAATTTTGGGAGAACCGGCAAAGAAGTAAGTGCCGCTGTAAAGCAGTCCGTCAATCAGCGGCGTCTTTGGTGGAAATGCTATATCAAACAGCTCGGTCATAGTAATCGTGTGCAGATCGATGTTGGAATCGTACTGCGGCTGCGCTGCTCCCATCGCTTTCATCTCGTTCACGGTCTGCATCACGGCCCGCTGTTCCTCCGGTGGTAAGCTCTCGAATTCGTTTTTCAAGTCTTGTCACATCCTTTCCATGTTTTTTAATAAAATCTGCCTTGTCCGCGATGCTCCCATTCAGGAAAACATCATCCAGCAGGTACTCCACATAATCTTTTCTTCGAAGGGCTTCTGTAAAATATGGTTCCACTGCTCATTCGGCGTTTTCGGTGCAAGCTCCGTCCGCCACTTTTCAAGCAGCCGGAGATAATCGCAGAGGACTCTGCAGCAATACGCTTCTGTTTTCTTAAATTCCAGTTGCTCGGAAATCTTTGGTTTCGGCCTGACCGCAGGCGGATCACATGTCCAGTTCTCATAAGGAATGCCAAAATCATCCGCCAGTTTCTTTGCTGCGTCGATTGGCTTCATTTCAAAATATCTGGACACAAAAGCCCGCCTGTGTGCTGCTTTTAAGCAGAAACAGACGGACTATGTACAGCTAAGATCAGGATTGTATTCTGTTAGCAAAATGGAATTTTTCTTAGATGGAGCACCGATTTCAGCTAACCGATCTTAGCCAGAGGAAGTATGTACGAAACCTGACGACTTTCGTTAGCCAATAAAAAAAGCGGAACCTGTTTTCGTGTCAGCTAACACGTTCTTAGCAGATTTCCGCTTAAAAATCCCGTCCCTGGCGGGATTCGAACCCACGGCCTTCCGCTTAGGAGGCGGAGCCTTTACTGTACGGTATGTACCATTCGTGTTCAATTTAGCCTGATTTTATCAGGGTTTTTTATGGGTCCGAATTCATTCCTGCACGTTCCTGATCGATCCTGTTCATTAGAAATCAACCTGTGATTTTAGACAGATTTTAGAAATTTCTAAAAAAAGTGGGCATCGAACTGTACGCTACACACCTTTTTTAGACGGCGCGGCAAGATTATCTCCTGCATTTCCAAAGTGCCATCGAATTCAATCATATCTCATAATCAATGTTCACATGATATCCAACATTCAGACTTCCAAAACAGGATTCAATTTATTTTCTTCAAAGTTGTTTTAGGTTATCATCAAGCATATACCGTACCTTTTCCGGTAAATCTTTGATTTCCATCCTCTTATCCATATACATGATCGTATCATATTTTCGACAGCCATTCTTTTTAGAAAATATATACTGCACTTCAAATGCTCCGTCTGCTCGGTCAAAGCTATCCTCAACCCGCAGACTGCGAGCTATGTAGTGATCTCCCACAACATTTCCATTCTGATCGGTGTCCTCACTTAAACAGACAGTAAGCTCCAGATCCGATAATCCAAACTTATATGTAAAGGTGTTTGTTTCTGTATCTTCCAAGATAAACAGTTCTGTGTCAATAATCCTGCTCAAATTTCCTAACTGCGTCATCTTCTTCGAACATAAATCATAAGGGTGTCGTGTACTAAAAAAAATCTGTTTCGGTTGTATCCTTCCCCGTATTGCATCTTTAAAAAACTGTTCCGCAGAAGAATTAGAGTCTACCCCCGTCAAATGCATGAAATCTTTTGTCCTATACACTACCTCGATTGAGCGCCCTTCAAAAACATATAAAAACGAGCGTCCCACCATCTTTGCTTTATATTCTGCAGCAGCCTTAATAATCGTTTCTACGATTTTAGCTTTATCCTGTATCTTACCCATCGTTCATCCTTATTCGACAATAATGGCAAAAATAGCGGGCGATATAACTACCGCCCGCCTTTTCACTATAGTCGCGTGTTATAATGCTGGCCGTCAGCCCCAGTATCCTACCGAATACCTTTTCCATGGGTAATTTAAGTCCCCCATGCGGACTACATCTGTATCCCAGATGCCGGGCCCAGCGTCCTACCGAACGCCTATTCGCCATGGGCTTTACCCTGCCCCATGCGCAGTACAGCTTTATCGTGCCGCCGCACGGAAGGCATCTCTGTCTTCAAAAGTATTATACTCAAAAAACCCGGTGAAGTCAACCAATCTGCACGTATTTATGCGATTTTTCAGCCAACATATGGAAACAAAAAAAGCGGGCAGCACCAACCGTTTCCGGCTGATTCTGCCCACTATGTATTTATTTTCAAAAATCGGGACAGCAGTTCTTTCTCGAACCGCCGTCCCTTGATGAGTTACAGGATTTTCTCTATAACGACTTTGCCAGAGTTTTGATCAGCGCCGCCGTATCTGGATTGGTCAGGAGTTTCAGAAGCTGCTGTACATCTGCCGCTTCGCCTGCTCCCGCCTGTTTTGCTGCTGTCTCCGCTGACATTTCTTCATCGGATTCTCCGGGTTCTTTGCCTTTGCCGCCGTAGAACGCATCCTCAAAGAGCTGCGCATTGTTCTTGCGGTCGTCGTCCAGAATATGGCTGTACACATCGGTGACCATCTTCACCTGTGCGTGGCCGGAGTCGCCCTGCACTGCTTTCACATCACCGCCGTTCAGCTTCAGCTTGTAAGTGACGCTGGAGTGACGAAGGGAATGGAATACTACTTTCGGCAGATCGTTCTTTTCAATCAGCTGCTGAAATTCGGATGTGATCGTACCGGCCTCTGTCGGCATCCCCATCGGTCCGGAGATGACCAGATTGAAATTCCGGTATTCATCACCGAGCAGTTCAATCGCCGCATCCTGCTTTTCTTTCCACTGGATCAGCATCCCGGCTACCGTTTTCGGCAGAAACACCTTGCGGATGCTTGTCTCTGTCTTTGGCTTTTTCAGCACCTGCACCGTCGTTGTCTGGGAATTCAGCGACGGAAAGACAAGAATGACATCCTTGCTGTTCAGCGTTTTCAGCGCCTCCTTACTGACACGCTGCAGCTCCTTGTTAATATAGATCGAAGCCATCCCGCTTTCAATACTTTCGGGCGTGATGTCCACGCAGTCCCATGTCAGCCCCAGCACTTCCCCGATCCGCATCGAACAGGCAAACGCCAGATTCATACACATATTCAGGCGATCATTGTCGCAGACCTCCATTGCATGGAACAGAGTTTCGGCAGTCCAGATGTCACGCTTATTATACGTCACTTTGGGAACGGTTGCGTGCAGGCAAGGATTCTTCTCGATCAGTTCCCACTTGACCGCCTGCTTGAAGCAGCTGCACAGAATCTTATGTACGGATTTTACCATACTTGCTGTGCAGTATTCCGTTTTTTTCTTCCCGACTGTCGGCTCAATACGCTTCGTCTTCAGGAGTTGCTGATAATATTTTTCAATGACACGAGTGTTAATGTCCAGCAGCTTCATATCTCCAATCAGCGGTGAGATGTAGTGCTCGATCAGCGCTACGTTGGAACTGTAGGTTGACATCGCCCATTTATCTTTTCCGTAAAGTACGACATACTCTTTAAGCAGATCATCCAGTGTCCGGCACTGCGGAATGACAAATGTCCCGTTTTTTTCCTTGTACTCGATTTCCTTTTTTCGGTTCTTTGCCTCCACTTTTGTTTTATAGGTTTCCCATTTTTGCTTTCGGTTTCCGTTTTCATCCGTGTATAAATACACCACGCAATACCGACCTTTTTTTGTTACGATTGAAGCCATTTGCTGTCCCTCCTTATATGTTTTCCGGAGACTCGGTTTCATCAGCAAAGCTTTCCGCCGATTCAATTTCGTCCCCGGTACTGTTCTTTTCCAGCCATCTGTCAAATTCTTCCCTCGAAATACGGTAGGCCCTCCCTGCCTTTACCGCAGGCACAACCCCTTTGCTGATCCAGCCCAAAACCGTCGCTCTGCGGAATCCGTAAAATTCCACGATTTCGTCCATCGAATAGAATCTCGGATTCTTCGGTTCCCGAAGCGTGTAAGTACGTTCACTCCACAACTGTCTTCGGTTCTGGGTACTATGCTCTGATTCTGCCTTAGTCGACTGCTCTTCTTTCTTAATGGCAAGCTCCCTCTCCCGGCGTTCTTCTTCCGTCAGAATTCTGTACTCATTCTGATTCTCATACCAGGCATAGAAGCTCTCCTTTGTAACGCGCTTCCGTTCCGCTACCACAATCACCTCAAATGTGCCGTGATTTGCCTTGCCATAAATCAGCTTGTACAATTCTTTCCTACCAATACCCAGCATTCGCGCCGCGTCCGGCAGCCAGATGCTGCTTTCCTCCAGTTCGCGGTCACGTTCTCTGTCTTCCTTTGTCCGGTATCGGCTCTGCCCGTTATACCAGTTCCAAAAGTTCTCTGTCGGCACCCGCTTGCAATAGTCAAATAAAATCGTCTCAACCCCATCCCTCTGGAAAATTTCGTAAACCCTCGATTCACTCAGGTCCAACATTTCTGAGATGTCCCGGATGGAAAGGGAATTTTTCCTGAGCTGTTCTCCCGGCGGCGGACCATCCACCTTACAATATTTAATCTGGTTCGCATACCATTCCTCAAAGCTTGCGACATCAATCCGGAACTTCCCGTCGATTTCATATACTTTGAATTTACCCTTATGGGCCAGCCAGTAGGAATCTGTTTTCCCAAGCCCCAGCATCTTCCGCATTTCCGGAACAGACATTGTGCCCTTGTGCAGATTGGAATCTATCTTCCAATATGGTATCTCGCGCACTGCCATCACCTCCGTATGTATTTCCGCCCCGCTTCCGCAGCCGGGGCGTTTACTATAGAATAACGGAAACTTTTCCAAATGTTAAGGATGTCGCCCGCCATGTTTCCAGGACCATGTATCTGATCAAAGCTGTTTTTCCAGCCAGTCGTCAAAACTCTTTTTCGATACCCGGTATTTTCCGCCAGCGCCAAGCTGGAAGCTCCGGAATACGTTGCTCTTAATCAGGTTGTAAACGGTTCCCCTGCTGGCGTTTAAAATCACCTGCAGTTCTTCTACTGTATAACAGCGTTTCTCCGGCATCCCGTCAGACACAGGTGCCGTCTCAAAAGTCTCAATGCAGCCTTCCATTTTTATCCTCTTCTTTCCTTATTATAAAGTGTTATCTGTTCATTTCTGTCCGTTCCTGTCCGTTCTTTTCAAAGTATTACAAAATGTGTTCTTTATCACCTCAGAGATTCCCTGCTCCGGTTAAGGCCATTTCTACTTCCACACACCGGCTGATTGCTTCCATGTCTTCGTCCGAAAGATGCGTCATGTATCGAATGATGTCTGTCTTGTTGATCGTGTCCGGCTGTTCTGCCAGAACCAGCGACTTACAGGGAAGCCCACGGACATTTTTTAATACATAATGTGTCGGCTGGCCTGGTTTCTTATCCGTCTTTGTCGTCAGCTTCACGACGCAGATCGTCGGGCTGTGCCGGTTTCCGATGTCGTTCTGCATAACTACCACAGGCCGGATACCTCCCTGTATGGAGCCGTGCCATTCGCCGCAATCCGCAAGGTAAATATCCCCTCGCCGGTAATTCCAGTCTTTCCTCATATTCACACCCACTGGCAGAACGGGCCGCGAAACTATATAAAATAATCCGTCTCGTGCGGTACGTTCTGCCATCCTTTCTCTCAAAATTTCATCGGCAGCGCGTTCTTTTTGCTTGTGCCGTTGTAAATACGAAAAACCTGATACAAATACTTTTTCTCCACACCAAGGGTGTTCCCCATCGCCTGCCCCTCGCGATAAATCGTCAGCGGGTCCGTATGGCGCAGCTGACTCACCAGCCGCTCCGTCCGGTACTCTCCATGATAAAGCTCCACAAACCGGATCATACCCTGTATCACTTCGCTGCGCAGAGAATGCGGATCACCGTCCCATGCATCCACGATGTGTGAAAGAGCTTCTTTGTAAATCTCCGGACCGACGCGCCTGAATTCTCTGAATGCCGTTCCGATACAACCAATCCGGCATTCTCCCTTTGCCTGTGAGTAATCCAAAAGCAGTCCAACATCTTCCGTGGCATTCTGAAAGTTCACTGCTTCCTGATCTCCTGCGTAAACAAGTGCGCGGATTTTTTCTCCAGGTGTAAGCGGAACAGATGCGCCGGTCTGCTGCGCAAACAGTAGTGCTTCTTCCGCTGCAGTCATTCCAGTGAACACCTTGCACAGAATCGGCAGATCCTCATCGTTGTTCATGTGCTTGCGGGCTGCAATCGTATGCTGTCCGTCAAACACATAATAATGACCGTCACGCAGGCTGACCTTTGGCTCGTTCGCGATCCGCTCGTCAAACGCAGCAGCGATCCTCTCCGCCCGTTTCGGTCTGAACTCTCTCTGGTAAGTATTCCTCGGTGTCTCCAGCAGTCCGCTGTTGATGCTCATCTTCCGGTAAGTAAACTTGTCATACGGAAAACTTTCCATTTCGCTCATATGCTTTTTCCCCCTTTGAATGAATTGAGATATTTTATGGTGGATTCCAGCAGTTTCCTGAGTTCAGGACGGCATTCTTTCGATGCCACAAGGTCCGGGTACATATCCCGGCAGAGATTCCAGCGATCAATCATCGACTCCGCCGCGTCATTCAGCTCATACAGCACATCCTTCACCGTCATGGTGCCGGTCGGAGCAATCATGCTCTCGCCAATCTTACGCATGGCCTCTATTCTGGCCGCTTTGGTCTGGTATTTAATTTGGGGTTCCTGGTTCTGATCTTCTGACGGCTCATGTTCCTGAACCGCCGAAATAGCTGGCTCTGATTCGCAAATTTCAATTCTGTCGGAATCAGACTCCATTTCCACTTCATAAGGCTCCATAAGTTTTGCATTGTCAGGATCATGCTCTGCCGATTCTGACGTCTCCATCACCGAAGGAGCCTTAACTGATTTCCTTTGTTCTTTCGGCACCCGAAGAAGCTCCGTCTTTTCTTTCCGCTCTTCCGGCGCTACTTTCGCTATCTCTGCTACTTCAGACTCTGTAGCATGAATCTTCCCGGACAATATCTCCTGCTTGATTCCCGGAACTGCTTCTTCGGCAGCATCAACTCCCTGCGCGTATTTTTCGGCTCGTCTTACATATCTGTCACTTGTATTAGTCTCAGCTGCTATTTTGTTGCTTGTAATGTGGGAATCTGGTAAGGGGTCAATTTGACCCCTTACCACTTTTGAATGCTGATTGCCTCTAAAACCATCCGTCGCTCCAAAAGCCATTTTCTCCGCTTCATACCGCTGTCCGATCAGATATTTCTTCTGCTGCGGTGTCAGATTCCTGCGTCCCAACTGATTCTTGCAGATCCAGGCCAGAACGGAATAGCGATCCTGAAAGTCTTTCTCATAAACTGTGTATTCGACTTCCGGATGCTCCTGGATTATTTTGTAACGGTTGTGTCCATCAACAATCAAACCATTCCATACAACCAGCGGGGTAATAACCTTTCCTTCGGCAAGTATGTTATCCTTCAGCTGTTCAAATTCTTCCTCCGTCAGAGGTGGAATCTTCCCGGCAAATTCTTCATCAATCTTCAGCATTTGCTTCACCTTCCTATGATTCATCGGAACCCGATGTAAAAGGACTGCCAGCCATTTTAGCAGCAGTCCTACTAACTTCTTATGATTGAACCCTTATTTGTCCTCGACACCCCAGAGTTATTGGGAATACATTCAGGCGGCTGTTCGCGCAGCTCCATGGGCATCTGGCCCCTCCGTGGTTCTCACCGGGCTGCCCCCATTGCGTGATCCCGGTATTGTGCCGGGGCTGTGGCTGGACAGAAGTATCATTATCCCTGATGCAGATCACGGCCCGAATGGAGCGACCCATTCGTCACAGTCGGTATTGATCGCTGCCAGCTGAAATGCTGGGTCCCAGCGTACCGCCGATCAGGCTAACTACATCAGGAATGTACCTGAAGAATGTGTATTCGGTTGTCAATGTTCATACTGGGTCTCTTTTGTTTGAGACGAGTTCATTCTATATGCTTTCAATCCAGATTTTAACGACCACGTTGGTCCAGTTGCCCATTCAGTTTGGTCGGGTCGGCAAACTGGCCTTGCAAAATAAAGCAGTGATACAGGATACGGTTTCGTCAGCATATTTTCTTCTGAATTTCTTCCAAAAGACCAATCGCAGTCTTCAGCTGTTCCCTTGTTTCATCACCTGTCTCTGTTCCGGATCGTCCCCGCAGGAGATAATCCAGCGACACATCAAAATAATCAGCCAACATAATAATCACTTCAATCGTTCCGACGCGGTTTCCTCGCTCAATGTTGCTAAGATGATGAACCGACATACCAAGTTCATTACTGAGCTTCTCCTGCGAAAGTCCCTTACTCTCTCTAAGTTTCTTTACTCGCTTCCCATACTCCGTCATATCAAAATACATAAAGTCCTCCTTCCGCAATCCCCGGCTGAAGGACTTTCCCGTCGTATGAAGCAGAAAACCGCGCAAAAAAAAGACACCGCAGAAATCGGAACGGGTACAGGTATTCTGTACTCATTCCGGCTTCATACGGCGCCTGGAAGACACGGTTCACACCGGCTCTGCTTGCACGATTTAAAGTCGTAACGACTAATGTCGTTTCTTATTATTCTATTTGTAGCTGTTGAGTTCGCGGTAATACCGCTTCATTCTCCTGAAATAGGAAAGGTTCAGTACTCCTTCAAATTTACATTTCCGGCATTTCACCCGGATGTGTCCGCTTCTGTCCCCATAGACTCCGGCAATGCGGTAGTGACAGATGGGGCACCGAAGCTCCTGTTCCTGCATCTCCTCTACTTCCCGGCGTGAACGCAGGATTTTATCTACAACCGTCTGATCCAGTTTCGGATATCTGGGATTGAATTCCATTTTTCTCAAAGGGTACCACCTCCCAGTTTCAGCTCCCCGGAAATATATTCCTGAACATCCCTGTACTCCAGCAGGTTCAGTTCTTTCAAACGGTAAAACAGTGCAGACCAGGATACCCCCATATGATCGGCCATCCGCTGCATGGCGATCTTTTCACTCCGTGCAAAAACCGTGCTGCCATACACGCGGAGCCGGTCTGTCCCGGCATACCGGCGAAGTGTGCTGCGCACCATGGAAGCCGGCATCAGTAAAACCGCTCCAAGTCTGTCCGCCTGACTTTCCATCATGCTGCAGATCTGCTGCAGTTCCTTCATCGAATACTGCTGCTCACTGCTGTATTCTGTCCGGAAAGCCGCCTGCACGGGAGTATGCCGCTCTAAAAGCCAGTGGGCTGCTTCATGGGCCAGCGTAAACCTGCGTCTGCCATTCTCCTCCGGGCGAAGAAGGAAGCGGTCCAGCACAATCGTGCCTTTACTGAATATCTTTGATATCCTTTTTCCGTTTCTATTTATCCGAAGTGGTGTAATCCCATTCGCAAGAAAACCGATCTTCGACATATCGTCTTCCGCGAACTGTTCATACTCAATCGAAAGCCCCAGATAATCTGTAATCAGGCCTTCTATATCAACGCGTCCCAGCTTTTCCACCTTTCCGCCTGTGTAGCCGAGAATGATACCTTCGCCAAGCTCTTCCAGCTCGGCATTTGAAATATAGCTGCGCATTCTGTTATCTCCCTTCTCGCTGCCTTTTGGCAGTCCTGTTACTGATATCCGCACGGAAAAGGGAAATAAAACCGGGCAGATACTTTATCTGATACGTTATGAAGATGCTGATCTTTCCTGTGCGGCAAGTTCCGATGCGTGAAGCTGCGCTGCCGCACTCTATCGCAGAATTTTCAGAACCGCGAATTGTTTTTTATTTTATCCGCGTAACTGCGCCAAATAATTCAAGCCACCAAATAATTCAAACCATGGATTCGCAGTAACGAGATATAACCATGCGCTCTGCTTCATAAGCGCACAGTCTGAAACCTGAGCATTTATGAAGCAGCCACTGCTTCTTTTCCCGAAACAGCTGATCTGTTGAACAGCTTCGCAAGCTGTGCGCCAGTGAAAACAGGAATTTTCACCGTTTTCTGTTTATCCATCTGACAGGTGAGGTTCCCGCAGTGTTCGCATTCCATCCAGCCATTTGTCTCATCCAGATACAGGTTGTAATTCATCGTGCCGCAGATCGGGCATCTGACATTCGTAGTTGCCATGGCTCATACCCCCATTTGTATTGTTTTCACTTATGCGAATGATTTGTTTCCTACTTCCATAATCCACTTGTGATTGTCCTTGTGCTCGTTATAGGGATCATGCTCTTTCCACAATTCATACAGCTTCACTATAGCTGACGCCTTTTTTAGCAGATATTGCACGGATGATGTGCCGTGCCACTCCCTGAACAACCAGCTCCTTTACCAGAATCTGTCTGCCGGGAAACTCTTCTTCATTCTCATAACGCAGGACCGCTTTGCCTGTCTCGCGATCCACTCCCCCATACCGTTTCAGCGTATTCTGTTTCTCATCGTCCAGCGCGACAACAATATCGCCCACTTCCGCAGTGTTCTGCATCTCTATGACAATCAGATCGCCAGGAACAATCCCCGCGTCTATCATAGAGGTTCCTTTCGCGCGGAGGATATAGAAATCGCCCTTGCCAAAAATGGATGATGGCAGGCTGACATATTCCTCGACCTGTTCCACTTCCAGCTCCGGATCGCCGCATCGGATGGAACCTACAATCGGTGCGGAGATATACTCCGAGGAACACTTGTCTGTCTGCGGAGTTCCGATCACCTTCCCATCGTAGGATATCATCCCATTCTTTCCCATCGCCGTCAGATAACGATGAGCGGAGGACGGAGCAATATTCATGGCATTCGCCACCTCGCGCTGGGTTGGCGCAAAATGGTTCTCCCGGTAAAAGTGATCAATATACGAACAGATGCTTTTCATTAATTCAGGATCTTTTGATCTCATTCAGAATCCCTCTTTTCTATTTTTTCTATCTGGAGCAAAATGCTCTTGTTGTTAAAATTATAGCTCTGCTCCAGATAGGAATCAAGAGGAAATTTTCAAAAAATGATAAGCTGTCAGCAATCGCCGACAGCTCAGTCGAATTTAATCAGATTTGCAATTTATTCCAATGCTTTTCTGGCCATTTCATGATATTCTTCCAGAACAGAGTCTGGAGCCAGGATCTTCATCTTCCCATTCCATCCAAACACCCAGCGATAGAATGTCGGACTCGCGCAGATCTCCGCATGGACAATAAATCCATTTTCATCCACAATCTCGGTCTCCACATCCATACCAAACTGATCAATCACGTGCTTCATCAGCGGCCTTTCACAGTAAAGCGTGACTTTCACCGGTTCCTCCGTATCAAACATACGGAACACCATGCGGGCATAGGTCTCAAGAGAAAAATCCTCCGGCATCGGCTGAATTTCTTCTTCAAGAATCTCCGGCTGGCGGTCAATCCGGTCTACACGAAACGTGTTGATCTGCTCCCTGCCATGGTTATAGCCGATCAGGTAATAATAATCCCCGTTCCAAAGCAGGGAATAGGGGCTGAGAATGTATGGTTCCCCGCCGTTCTTCATAACCTTCTGTTTGTTCATGTCAATGTCGGTATAGCAGAAAGAAATCCGCTTTCCACTGTTAATCGCATCATTGACGGCGTCCACAATATAATAACTCTTTTCATTCTCTGACTTAATTCTACCAGCATTCAAAGAATTCCGTTTCAGCCGTGCAGCCATTCCGACGCTCGACAGCGCAATCAGCTTATCCGTCAGCTCCTCGCTTTTCCTCTCCGAAATAAACTTAGACGATTCCACTGCGTCAATCAAAAGCTTCAGCTCAGCCACCTCAAACATCCGATCCGCCAGAAAATATTTCTTATCCCGCGCCCGGACCTCAATAATCTCCACTCCCGCCTCACGCAAGGCGGCAATGTCCTTCGGAAGTGTCGTCCGGTGCATACTGATCTGGTGATAGTCCTGCATCGCCTGCAGCAGCTCCTTCGTAGACATCGGATGCTCCTGGTCAGAATATTTCAAGAGAATCTGATACAGGTACAGAATCCGAAGCTGGCTCTCATTTTCCTTTTCATTGTGTACTTTCTCGCTCATGCTGTTTCACTCCATTCATGGTTGCATTATAGAGCGTTCTCAGGGAAATTTCATCTATTATTTTAGCTGGATAGAAAAATTCTTCTTCGAATTGTCAGCAATCAGTGACAGCCTGATGGAGATGGCATAAAATTGTTGTATGAACGAAACCTGCGTGATAAAATTCAAAAAGGCAGTGGAGTTCCCGGAATCATCAAGCTATTTCAAGTACGCTACTAATAACCGCTGCCAATACATCGTAGTCACATACATCTGGAGGAATGACATCAAATGATGAGCAAAACACACATAACCATGAGCATCGGAGCATCCCTGCTTCTCCTGCACCCAAATACAGTATCCGGCATATCAACTGCCATCATCGGCGGCACGTTCGGAGCCATCATTCCGGATATTGACTGCAAATCCACAAAAATCAGCCGCGACGCACTCTACGGAAGGCTCATCGCAGGCGCAGTCATTGCAGCTTCTGTTATTTGGGGACAGACTCAGCCAGTGAGTTTTCTGAAAAATGTCTTACAGACACATGTCAGCAATACTATCCTCATGGGATTCCTGTTCATGTCCATCCTTTGCGTGGCAGGACGAATCAGCGGACACAGAAACTTTTCCCATTCGTTTTTATTCTTCATCCTTATGGGCGGATCGATTTATCTTATTTATCCGGCATTCCTGCCCGGATTCTGTATCGGATGCCTGTTGCACCTGCTTCTGGACTGCCTGAACAAAAAACCGGTGCGTCTCTTGTATCCGCTAAAGGCAGGATTTTGCATGAAACTGTGTTATTCGGATGGCGTGGCGAATACAGCACTGTTCTGGGTAGGGTTATTTCTATCAGCTTGTGGAATTATATTAGCATGGTTACAAATAATAGGCATAAAACATTTATTCACAATCATCAGTGTTCACAACAGTTACAATGCCATCGAATATGTATTATTTGATAACTATTGCTGATGGACCTAAATAACACCTCTTCTTTTTTAGCTATAGTCTACAACCATGCGATCTTCAATCCAGAAGGTTCTTTAATGCTGCCTTGACTTCAAACTTTATAATTCTAGCTATACCAAATGATTTTGTTTGTTTTTTAATAAAAACAAACAAAATCATTTACAAGACTTCCATTTTAGTGTACAATCATGACATTGTTTGCAAGAAAGGAAACTTATAATGAATAGCGCAGCCTTTATATTTCCTGCCGTAAAAGGGCTTCAAGCACAAAGAGAATACTATGTTTCAATGGTACCCCTAGATGTCATGACAAGAATTTTTCAATTTGCCGATGACGAACTTCCCCCCGAAATGAGAGCTCAACGTGTACTAAATAGAGCTCGTATACCTGAAATTCGGGATTATATTTTGTCCAACCCAGCAAACTATGTATTTTCTTCCTTGACCGTTTCCGTAGATGGAGACATGGCATTTCAAGCATTGAGTGACGAATCACCACAAATTGGCACAATAAACATATCCATGGCTTCTCGATTTTTGATTAATGATGGACAGCACAGACGTGCAGCCATTGCTGAAGCGTTAAAAATAAACCCTGCATTAAAGAAAGAACATATTTCTGTAGTGTTTTACCAGGATGAAGGTTTACTACGTTCTCAACAAATGTTTTCCGATTTGAATCGTTACGCAATTAAGCCGGCGAAATCAATCAACATTCTATTTAACTCTCGTGAAGAATCCTCAATAATCGCAAAACGAGTCATTGAGGAAGTATATGTGTTTCAAGGATTGGTTGAAAAAGAACGCACTGCAATTTCTAATCGTTCCAAGGCTCTCTTTACACTCAGTGCAATATGCACAGCAACCACTGAATTGCTTGAAGGAGTGAATATTTCTTTACAAGAAAAGACCGAACTTGCAAAGAATTATTGGAATGCCGTTGGCAGGCATATTATTGAGTGGAACAAAGTCAAAAATGGTGAAATGAAATCGGCAGATGTTCGAAAGAATTATATTTGTTCTCTCAGCATTACTCTCGTAGCATTAGGATATGCCGGAAATGCTATTATACAAAGTGCTTCTGATACGTGGGAGGAACGTTTAAAAAATCTTTCTGACATTGATTGGAGAAAAACAAATCCTGAATGGGAAAACCTCGTATTTGTAAATGGAAGAGTCGCGGCGAATAGATCAACGCAAAAAGCAATGTCAAATCACATACGAAATATACTGATAGAAACGGCTGGTGATAAAAATGGCAAATCTAAATAAGGAAGATATTAGATCAGTTATAGACATAATCAAGGAATTGTATTTAGAAGATATGATTCCTTGGATTTGCGGATACAGTGGCGGTAAAGACTCCACTGCAGTTGTCCAGCTTGTTTGGTATGCGCTCCAAGAGTTGCCTAAAGAACAGCGCAAGAAGACAGTACATGTTATTAGTACAGATACTTTGGTTGAATCTCCTGTGGTAGCATTATGGGCAACAGAATCACTCAACAAGATGAGGACGAACGCTGAAGACCAAGGACTCCCTATTATTCCTCATTGAATATTCCGCGCGCGAGATACCATCCGTCCGCGGAATGATACCATCATTCCGC
>JAJQHZ010000122.1 GCA_021199475.1 Lachnospiraceae bacterium | reverse complement strand
CGATAAAATCTACATTTTTCTCAAGTTTAATTTTTCTTCATGAAACAACCCTGTCTACTCTGTCCGCAGCGCCGTCACCGGGTCGCTTCGGGAGGCTTTCCCCGACGGAATGAGTCCGCCAATCAATGTCAGACACATACTGAGCAGAACCAGCAGAACCGCGTACTGCGGCATGAGAATCATGTTCACATCTTCGCTTCCCGCAAAATGGTGAATGGCCGCATTCCCCGGGATGGTCAGCAGCAGCGCCAGACCGATTCCGAGCAGGCCGGCGCACAGGCCGATGATGCCGGTTTCCGCGTTAAACACCTGCGAAATGTTTCGTTTTGACGCCCCAATGGCGCGCAGGATACCGATTTCTTTTTTCCGCTCCAGTACACTGATGTAGGTAATAACACCAATCATGATGGAAGAGACGACCAGCGAGATCGCTACAAAAGCAATCAGGACATAGCTGATGATATTGATAATATCCGTCACGGAGGACATCAGCGTGCCGACCGTATCCGTATACGTAATCACCTGCTCTTCGTTTCCTTCCGCCTGTTTCCATTCATTGTAGTAGTCCAGAATTTCCACCACAGATTCCTTGCTCTCAAAGTCAATCGGATAAATGGCGATCTCACTCGGACTGTCAAAATCCACATAACCCAGCGTTTCCAGATTGCTCTCGTAGTCTGCGCTGCTCGAAGAGCTGAACGACACCAGCATCTCCGTCAGATCGTCGCTGTCCATATCAAATGCAAACGCCTCCATAAACGCTTCCCCGTCAATGCCGAACGCGCTCGTCAGGACACTGCCGATCTGCGAGGACATACTCGTCATTGCCGATTCCATCTGCTTCGAGATCTGATCCGTCACCTGCGACATCACCTCCGTCATTGCCCCTGAGATCTGAGTTTCAAGGGACGCTGCGAGCGTCTCACCGTAGGAACCCATCGCTTCCGTCATATAGGTCTCAATCGAGGAGGCTATCTGCTGCTCCAGCGCATCCATGTCCACCATCTTCATGGCGGCATCCGTGAGCATCGCCGTCGCGGAATCCGTCCCGAGATATTCCATAAACAGCGTGCCCATACTGTTCATTTCCGGATAGCCCTTTCCGGCCGCATAGACGTCATATCCCGCTACCAGTTTTGAAACAAGCGCCTGAATCTGCTCCGAGGTGATGGTTGCCTGGTTATTGACCTGAATATTTTCATTGAGCCAGTTCTGCATCAGGGTCTGTGCCTCGGAGGTGTTCAGATACGCATTTACAGAATTCATCAGCGAGTTCGTCGTATCCTGGGCGGAGCCCGCGGCGTCAGAGAGCGCACCGGCGATATCCGAAAGAGATCCCGTAGAATCAGAAGAATCGGCAGAGGTACTTCCGGAAAAAATACCGCCGTTTGCCAACGCGTAGCTCAGGTATCCATTCATCAGGTCCGTCGCCAGAGAGCTGATTTGGTCAGTATTTACTGTGACATCCGAGGCAGAGCCCATAAGTTCCACAACCGTATCTGTAAAAATCTTCTGTGCGCCGTCTGTGAACAGATATTCAAGAAAATAATCCATCAACTTACTGTAGTCCTTGCCTGTTGATTCTGCGGCATAGGTCTCAAACCCGGTAAGAAGGCTCGTCGAAAGGGTATTCAGATCCACAGCGGAGGCATCAATCGTAATACTTCCCATCAGATCCGACATGCTCATATCGGGCATATCCGGCAGCGTAATGGAAAGATTGCTCAAATCCACCAGGTCCGACAGATTCATCGAGCCCAGATCAACATCAAATGAGGAGGTGTCGAACGCGCCGGAAAACGCGCTCGAGAGCGCACTTGTGTCAATATTAAACGCATCGGAAAGCGCATCCTCGTCAATCGAAACCAGAGAGGCCAGATCAAATCCGCTTTCCTCCTCTTCCGTCTCAAACGGCTCGCCGGTAAATACGTTCGTATCCGGATCCGCCAGCTGAGCCTGCACGATTTCACTCTCCGCGGCCGCCTCTGCCACGTGAGTGATCAGATCGGAGGTATAATAAATACCGGAACTCAGAATGGTACTGTCTGAGCCTTCCGCCGCCTGAATGATGCCGACAATGGTAAGCTCCTCCCCGTTCGCCACCAGCTCCTTCATATATTCCTCGTTGCCGGATTTGTCCGTCCACAGACCATATTCCTCATCATACTCATAGTAGTCCGTAGAGCTGACCAGCCGGCACGTCGTGCCCAGGACATCATCGTAATAGTAGGAGCCGATGTTATCCGGTGTATCTACACTTCCCCCATCTACAAACTGCTGTACCATCTCATCCAGCTCCGTCGCGTCGCGAAGCCCCAGCGTATACAGCAGAAAATCGCTCATGCTTCCATCCGAGTTCAGGACAAGCACCAGCTCGTTCTCATTCTCCGGCCACCGCCCCGCCATCACCTCATACGAATCCATATACAGCTTCTCCGTCTGTGGCAGCTGATAAAACACATCAGTACTCATCATCGATGACAGCAGGCTGCTCGACGATGCCGACGACCCAAAGCCCATCGAGCTGAAGGAGGAATCCGGGTGCACCTGGCGAATGGTATCGCCATCCATCCGGTATATCTGCTGTACTACGTCATACGTATACTCAACTGCATTCACATACTCCTCAATCCCGCTCTCCCCACTGTCCAGCCATTCCTTCAGCGAGGCCAGGTCGTTCGCGTCCGTCGTCGAAAACATCGAAGAAATCATCTGGATAACATTGATCTTCTGGGAAGAGCTATCCGCGTCGGTCTCATCCTCCGCGTCCGCTGTATCTGCAGCAGCTGCTGCTTCGCGCTCTGTATCAATGACGGCAGTCTCTTCTTCATCCACCACCGCTGTAATTTCCTCCTCTGCGTCATCAGAAGCCGCCCGTGCGACCAGAGTGACCTGCGCGCCGTCGGAAACCGTTCCGGTCTTTGTGCTCTCCGCGTCGTCCAAAACCGCGTCAGCAGTCAATATGTCTTCCGCACCCGGGCTTTCCAGCTTTGCCTCCGAGCTGCTCCCGGTTCCCATTGTCCCGGTCAGCAGAGAGGAAATATCAAAACCGGTGCTGGATATCTCCAGCGGATACCCGGAAAGGGTCTCCTCCTCAATCGATGCAATATATTCATTCACCCCCGTCGAGAGCGACAGAATCAGCGCGATGCCAATGATACCGATCGACCCTGCAAAGGACGTCAGAATCGTTCTCGCCTTCTTTGTCCGCAGATTGTTAAAGCTCAGCGAGATCGACATCCGCATGGACATGGATGACTTTCCCATGTTCTTGTGCTCCGGCGGCGCTGCCAGATTCTCATCTACCACAAACGGATCGGTATCCGAGCGGATTTTCCCGTCGCGCAGATTCACAATGCGGGTCGCGTACAATTCAGCCAGCTCCGGATTGTGTGTCACCATCACGACCAGGCGGTCCCGCGCTACCTCCTTCAAAAGCTCCATGACCTGCACGCTCGTGTCCGAGTCCAGCGCGCCAGTCGGTTCATCCGCCAGCAAAATATCCGGGTTGTTCACCAGCGCCCGCGCGATTGCCACACGCTGCATCTGCCCGCCGGAAAGCTGGTTCGGCTTTTTCCCGGCCTGCTCCAGAAGCCCGACCTTATCCAGAGCCTCCTTCGCACGCCTCCGCCGCTCCGACTTGCCGACGCCGGAAATGGTCAATGCCAGCTCCACATTGGAGAGCAGGGTCTGATGCGGGATCAGATTGTAGCTCTGAAACACAAAACCGATCGTATGATTCCGGTACGAGTCCCAGTCCCTGTCTTTATATTTTTTGGTCGAAATCCCGTTGATAATCAAATCACCGCTGTCATACTGGTCCAGGCCGCCGATGATATTGAGCAGTGTCGTCTTTCCGGAGCCGCTCGGCCCCAGAATCGCCACAAATTCATTGTCCCTGAGATTCAGACTGACGTCATCCAGTGCTTTCTGCACCAGACTTCCCGTCCGGTACTCCTTGCATATATGCTGAACCTGAAGCATTTCCATTCCACCTTCTATCACAAATGCTCTGTTTTGGCTGTCATTCATCGGCTGTCATTATATCATGATTCAAACACGAAAAAGAACACTTTATGGATATTTTACAAACTTTTAATACTTGATTCTTTTTTATACCTCTTGCGACATCACTTGCGGTCGTGCGTATCCAATGATCTCACGCAGCAAAATATTTTGACGTTTGGGGCCATTTCAGGGGTTGCGCTCCGCCAAAAATCGTGCTATCTTAAAGCGAAATAAATCGCGTTTCTATGTTACGGGAACGCGGCATATGCATGAGGGAGTAGTTGGCATCTCTGGAATTAATTATTGACTGATTATTAATTGATTATCGATTAATGATTGATTTATAATAGATTTTAAAGAGATGTTGCAAGTCAACATACTGATCTTCGCGGGGCTTCCGTGATTCTATCGAACCGCAGCCCTCTCCGATCTGGCTTGTATGAAATAACGAGACTCATGTATGGTACTGCTGCCATACATGGGTTTTTTTATGGGCAGCAAAACAAACGGCCGCCCTTTTTTACTGTAAAAGCGTCCTCGATAACCATTCCGCGTCCTCAATTCGCAATGCGAACAGGGATAAAGCGCAGCATTTTCACGTGCATAACAGACTGGATATCAGAGAATCAAACCGATACAGCATACATATCCGGCGGCTTATTCCCCAGAAAGGAGATACCTGATGTTCCTTTTTTTCCAGATTCTTTTCACCATGTTTATCGCCGAGATGGGCGATAAGACACAGCTTCTGATGATTGCCATGACCTCCCGGTACAAGCTGCGCGACATTCTCATCGGCTCAGCCGCGTCAATCCTCGCCCTGAACGCGATCGCGGTCGGCCTCGGCGCCATCATCAGCAGCTTCGTGCCGACCTGGCTGATTAAAATTGTGGCGGCACTGGCGTTCTTCTATTTTGCCTGGACGACGCTGCGCAAGGTCGAAGAGGGAGAAGAAGAAGAAAAAGCCAAAGATTCAAAGTTCCCGATCCTGACGGTTTTCGGCACGTTCTTCCTCGCCGAGCTCGGCGACAAGACGCAGCTGACAGCCATTACCTTCGCGGCAAGCGAGGGCGCCTCAAACGCGATCCTCATCTGGATCGCCTGTTCCATCGGTCTGTTCGCTGCCGACCTGATCGGGATGATGATCGGCCATCTGATTGAGAGCAAAATGCCGGCGGGCTTTCTGGATAAGCTGGCCTTCGTGATTTTTGCGTTCTTCGGCTTTACCACCATGCACGACGGCGTCTGTCTTCTGACCGCAGGAATCCTGCCCTGGGCTGTCGCCGGAGGAGCCGCCGCACTGTTCGCGGTGCTGTGCGTCTGTACCTGGCAAAAACACAAGACGGTCTGTCCGGGCAAATAAAATCCTTCCTTTTTACTCCTCCTCATGAATCCAGTCGAGGTACTTCCGGATGGTCTGCTCATAGCCGTTCTCTGACGGCTCGTAGAACTTTCTGTCTTTCAGAGAATCCGGCAGATACTGCTGCCGTGAAAAATGCTTCGGACAGTTGTGCGCATACTCGTACCCGACTCCGTGCCCGAGCTTTGCCGCCCCTTTGTAATGTGCATCCTGCAGATGGGGCGGTACGGCTGCGGGCATTTTTTTCACTGCCTCCATCGCGTCAAAAATCGCGTTGGTCGCGGAATTGCTCTTGGGCGCACAGGCGATGTACAGAGCCGCCTGCGCCAGGATCAGCTGTGCCTCCGGCATCCCGACGCGCTCCACCGCCTGGGAGGCCGCGACTGCCACCTGCAGCGCCTGCGGATCGGCATTCCCGACATCCTCGGACGCGCAGATCATGATGCGCCGCGCGATGAACGTCACGCTCTCGCCCGCGTACAGCATCCGTGCCAGATAATAGACCGCCGCATCCGGGTCAGAGCCGCGCATGCTCTTGATAAAAGCAGAGATAACATCATAATGGCCATCCCCATCCTTATCGTAGCGGACGACACGCTTCTGGATGCACTCCGAAGCCACCTCCAGTGTAATCCGGATTTTCCCATCCGCTCCCGGAGCCGTCGTCAGCACGCCAAGCTCCACCGCGTTGAGCGCCTGCCGCGCATCACCGTCCGCCATATCCTCGAGAAATTCCTCCGCGTCCGCATCAATCACGGCATTGTACGCGCCCATGCCGCGCTCCTCGTCCGAAATTGCGCGCCGGATCAGTGTGCGGATGTCCTCTTTTTCCAGCGGTTTCAATTCAAAAATCACAGACCGCGAAAGCAGCGCACCATTGACCTCGAAATACGGGTTTTCGGTCGTCGCCCCAATCAGGATCAGCGTGCCATCCTCCACAAACGGAAGCAGATAATCCTGCTGTCCTTTATTGAAGCGGTGGATCTCGTCCACGAACAGAATCGTCCGTTTCCCATACATCCCCAGGATTTCCTTCGCATTCTTCACGACCTCTTCCATATCCTTTTTCCCGGCAACGGTCGCGTTGATCTGCGTAAACTCCGCCTTCGTGGTATTCGCGATAACCTTTGCAATCGTCGTCTTGCCGGTTCCCGGCGGTCCGTAAAAAATCAGGGAGCTCAGCTTGTCTGCCATAATCGCCCGGTACAGCATTTTATCCTTCCCAATGATATGCTGCTGTCCGACAATCTCCTCCAGCGTCCGCGGACGGATCCGCGATGCCAGCGGCGCATCCTCCTGCATGGTTTTCATCCGTGCATACTCAAATATATCCATAGTTCCTCCGGTCTTCCCATCTGTAGCGGTTTTATCCGTTTACGTCCATTTGTTGTGCAATCGGAAAGGCGAAAGCTGTCAGCAATTTACTTCCAGGACAACTTTAACTTGCGCCCATCAGTTTCACTCCAGAATCAGCTCATCCACGGTCACAAATTCATATCCCTGCTCCGACAAAGCGTCCACAATCTGCAGGGCTGCCTCCACAGAGGATTTATAGCAGTCGTGAAGCAGAATGATATCGTCCGGCCCAACCGCTTCCAACACCCGCCGCACGACATCACTTGTATTCTTCGTCGTCCAGTCCAGAGGATCCACATCCCACAGGACCGGAAACATTTCAAAAGAGCACTCCAGGTCTTTTCTCCAGGAACCGAACGGCGGGCGCACATATTCCGTATCCTTTCCCGTGATCTCATGAATCAGCGCGCTGGTTTTTTCCACCTGCCCGCAAGCTTCTTCCACACTCAGATCGCTGATTTTCACATGGTCATACGTATGGTTTCCAATCAGATGCCCTTCCATGTCCATCCGCCTGATGATTTCCTCATTACCCGGAATGTTTTCACCGATCACAAAAAATGTGGCACACACGCCCCGCTCGGCCAGTCCATCCAGCAGCTCCACCGTGTAAACCGGATGCGGACCATCATCAAACGTTAGTGCCACGCGCTTTGTCTCATCCCAGAAATCATCCGGGACTTCCTCGACAGATCCTTCCTCGACAGACTCTTCCTCGCCGGGCTCTTCCACGCCGGGTTCTTCCTCGACAGGTTCTTCCCAGCTGAACTCTTCCTCGACAGATCCTTCCTCGCCGGGCTCTTCCTCGACAGGTCCTTCCTCGCCAGGCTCTTCCTCAGCAGACTCTTCCTCACCAGACTCCCCGGCTCTAATGTCTGCCGACAATCCCAGGTCAGAGACGGAACCCGATTCTGGAACCGCATCGCTGCTGATTCTTGCGGATGTGCCACTGAACAGTTCGTTTGCGAACGCTTCCTCTGCAAACGCCATTGGCAACTCCGCCGCATCGGTGATTTCCTCTGTCTCAGTGCCCGCTCCCTGCAAGCTCCTGTATGCGGTAATCAGCAGAACCGCCATGGTCAGACAGGTAAACACCGCCACCGGAAACTGCTCTGTAAAACGTCTGCGCCCTTCTTTTCTCATCGATACCGCCATACACTCATCTTTCCAGATAAGTATATGACGGTTCCCGATTCAAATTTCACACAAAAATTCAAACGTGTGCGTCGTGTTCATTTTGCACAGGCTCTTACAATGCCATCCGTCAATCTTTATTTCTTCAGCAGCACCTTGCGGAAATTCTTTTTGCCACGCTTGAGAACCAGCCCATCCGTAAACTTCTCACCAGCAACGACCGCTTTCACATCCGTCACCTTTTCGCCGTCTACGGTCACGCCGCCCTGCTCGATTGCCCGGCGGCCTTCGGAACGCGTCGGAACCAACCCTGCCTTCTGAAGCAGCGAAATCAGGTCAATGCAGCCGTCCGCGTCCAGATCCGCTTCGGAAATTTCCGCAGTCGGCATATCCGCCGCGTTTCCGCCGCCGGAAAACAGAGCCCGTGCGCCCTCCTGCGCCTTTTTCGCCTCTTCCTCGCCATGCACCAGACTCGTCAGCTCGTATGCGAGAATTTCCTTCGCCTGATTGAGCTGGCTGCCCTCCCATTTATCCATCTCGTCGATCTGCTCCAGCGGAAGGAACGTCAGCATCCGCAGGCATTTGAGCACGTCCGCATCCGCCACGTTTCTCCAGTACTGGTAAAAGTCAAATGGGGACGTCTTGTTCGGGTCAAGCCACACCGCGCCGCTCTGCGTCTTGCCCATCTTCTTGCCCTCCGAATTCAGAAGCAGCGTAATCGTCATCGCATAAGCGTCCTTGCCGAGCTTGCGCCGGATCAGCTCTGTGCCGCCGAGCATATTGCTCCACTGATCATCGCCGCCGAACTGCATATTGCATCCGTAGTTCTGAAACAGCATATAAAAATCATAGCTCTGCATGATCATATAGTTAAACTCAAGGAAGCTTAATCCGCGCTCCATTCTCTGCTTATAGCACTCCGCAGTCAGCATCCGGTTCACGGAAAAATGTGGCCCCACCTCGCGCAGCAGCTCCACGTAATTCAGCTTCATCAGCCAGTCCGCATTGTTAACCATCAGCGCTTTATCATCAGAGAAATCGATAAAGCGGCTCATCTGCACCTTAAAACAGTCAATGTTGTGCTGAATGGTCTCCGGCGTCATCATCTGGCGCATGTCAGAGCGCCCGGACGGGTCCCCGATCATGCCCGTGCCGCCGCCGAGCAGTGCGATCGGCTTATTTCCCGCCATCTGAAGCCGTTTCATCAGGCACAGTGCCATAAAATGCCCGACATGAAGGCTGTCCGCAGTCGGGTCAAATCCGATATAAAACGTCGCCTTTCCATTATTCACCAGGTCGCGGATCTTATCCTCATCCGTCACCTGCGCAATCAGTCCCCTTGCCACCAGTTCATCATAAATCTGCATGTTTCTCTTTCCTCTCTTTCATTGATTGCCGCGAGGGCACCGGATGTCCAGTGGACATCCGTTTAGCGCCGACCGGAGCGAAGCGGAGGCAAATCCCCCGGGTGTCTGCATCGGAGTATTTAACCGCCGACACGTTTCCGCCGCGACCGAAATGCCGTCCGGCAGAATTCCTCAGGATGGTAAAAGCCTCAAAACACCCTCACCGGGTTATGCCCCCAATCCTCGATTGTGGGGCGCGGGCATCCCACGCTTCGCATGGGATATACCTTACGCGCCCCTGTGCATAAAAAAGCTCCCATCCCTATGTTTGTATAAGGACGAGAGCTGTAAATCCCGTGTTACCACCTTATTTCACAGACAGCTCACACTGCCTGCCTCACCGAGTACCGGAAAATCTCTTTTTTTGCTTCGCTGCCGATCCCCGCCTCCGTACGATTTCCACCAAAGCCGACAACCGACCATCGATCCCGCAAAAATACATTTCTCTATACTCTGACACCAGATAACGGATGTCACCCCGCCGCAGCCTACTAAAGATTCAGTTCAAATACCGATTCCTATGCATAGCTCCTTCCATAGTCTCCCAGAGAAGACGCTACTTTGGCATTTTTATTTGTCCTGTTCGGTGCGAAGCTCCGGGATGTATTCAAAAACAGCTTCCATGTGCCCCTCTCATCATCGGGTCCTCGTGCCCTGCCGGTAACTTTCTGTACATTCCGCTGTTCTCTACTTGTTCCCTTCCACGCTTTTGAGAAAGTATAATCGCATTCTTAAGAAATGTCAAGAGTCACCCGCATTTTCCAAATCTTCTTCTGCCGCGTCGTTGATTCTAATTGTATACCGCGTAAACCCCCGTCTTCACTCCTCAAGCATCGTATTAATCCGCCGGAACCGGTGTTCATCCTTCTGCTCAAGATTTTCCCAGATGGTTCCCGCAAGCTCCGCGAGCACACTGTCGCCAAACGCAATCTGTCCTCCATAGATACTCATGCCCTCCGCGATTGCCTGCTGCGCTTCGCAGTATTCGTCATAATGGTCATCGCCTTCGCAGAAGTCCTTCTGCACGTCAATACCATATTTGGCGCGAAACAGTTCCGCCAGTTCTTCCCTGCTGCCAGCCTGTTTTCTGCCGAAAAAAACAGGACCCAGCACATCATAAAGAAGCTGCTTCTGGTATTCCGCCAGATCGCCCTCCTCACACGCTACCAGATAATCACTGGCAGGAGCCCTGCGCGGCTCTGTCCGTTTCCTGTTCTTTTCATTCTCAGAGCCCATACCGCTCTGATTTAATTTTATTCGTTTCCACTCGCCAGCCATATCTTCCCGTAAGGCCCCGGATGGGCGAAACAGAGGGCAGGAAAA
Source organism: Lachnospiraceae bacterium (assembly GCA_021199475.1). GTDB lineage: Bacteria > Bacillota > Clostridia > Lachnospirales > Lachnospiraceae > Choladousia. Next base: position 8,108 of record JAJQHZ010000122.1, on the reverse strand, counting down.
ATTCCCCGCCATCTTTCCGAATTCTATGACTTTCGTTGAAGACGTTCACACAAGCACAGTTTCATAATATATCATTCCACGCAAATTGTCAATCCATTTTATATTATTTTTCAAATATCTCAGATAAGCACTATTAGCTTCTATTCTGTGTCTTGTAAAGTTCTCATATCATATGTATTATAGTTTTCATTCGTTCGGCAGCGTTCCGAACCGGATGCGGATGTAAGCCTTGATTGCTTCCTGTACCCCCTCAAACCCCAGCCGCTGGCTGTTCAGGCAGAGGTCATAGTTTCTCGCGTCGTTCCACTTATTTCCGGTGTAATAATTGTAAAAATCACTGCGCGCTTTGTCTGTCTTCTCCACAAACTTCTCCGCCTCGTCCGGACGGCATGCACACCGCTCGATCGCCTGGCTGACGCAGTACGCCTTCGGCGCATGGACAAACACACTCACCAGCCCCGGAAAATCCTTAAGAACATAATCCGCCGCGCGGCCAATGACGACACAGGATTCCTTGTCAGCGAGATCCCGGATAATCTTCGCCTGATAATTAAACAGATTGTTGTCGCTGATGAACTCCTGACTCGAAGGGGAAATCAAACGCCCCTTGTACTCTCCTCTTGTCTTTTCAAAAAGAGGAGCTCTCTTCAGCTTCTCATCCTTCTCGTGAAACAGTGCCTCATTAATGCCGCTCTCGTCCGACGCCATTCTCAGCACCTCTTTGTCGTAGCATTTGATGCCCAGATCCTTCGCCAGCATCTGCCCGACGGTCTTGCCGCCGCTTCCAAACTGACGCGCAATGGTGATAACGATGTTCTGCTCCATACATACACCCCCTGTCCTGTCATACCGCGCCTGTCATTGCCAGTCATTTATACAGACGCCGTTCCATTCTGCTAATAACGCTCCTGACTATCGTTCAATGCAGACGCGTTTATATTCCGACTTTTGTATTAATAGTGTATCAGTTTCTTCTATTTCTGGCAAGTTATTTTTAAGCTTCAATTCAAAAAAGTTTTTGACTGAACTTTTCGCTTTATTTCTCCAATATTCAATTTTATTTATAACCAACAAGGGCGGGAAAGACTCGTCTTCCCCGCCCATTTTTTCGTTGGTTCGTAACGGTTCAATACCTTCACAGTTACGGGACTTATTTTTCTTCCAAAACCGTCAGCCCTTACTCACCCAGGTACGCCTTCTTGATGGACTCATCATCCATCAGCTCTGCCGCGCGGCCTTCCTGAACGATTTTTCCTGTCTCGAGAACATAGGCGCGGTCAGCAATGCCGAGCGCCTTCTTCGCATTCTGCTCGACGAGAAGCACGGTCGTGCCGCTCGCGCTCACACTCTGGATGATATCAAAAATCTCATTGACCAGAATCGGGGACAGACCCATTGACGGCTCGTCCATCACGATGATGCGCGGATTCGACATCAGCGCACGCCCCATCGCGAGCATCTGCTGCTCACCTCCGGAAAGCGTACCGGCAATCTGGTTCCGGCGCTCCTCCAGACGCGGAAAGCGCTTATATACCATCTGCAGGCTCTTCTCAATCTCATCCTTATCCGAGCGGGAATAGGCCCCCATCTTCAGATTCTGATAAACCGTCAGCTGTGAAAATACGCGGCGGCCCTCCGGCACATGTGCCATCCCCAGCCTGACAATTTTATGGGCCGGCGTTTTTGTGATATCCTGCCCTTCAAAAATCACATGTCCCTTTTTGGGCGTAATCAGGCCGGTAATCGTATGCAAAATGGTGGTCTTTCCGGCGCCGTTCGCCCCGATCAGTGCAATAATCTCGCCCTCGTTGACCTCGAAGGAAACTCCCTTGATCGCCTGAATCACACCATAGAAGACCTCCAGGTCCTTAACTTCCAGCATTGCCATCTCGCACTCCCCCTTCTATTCGCCCAGATACGCCGTGATTACCTGCGGATCGCTCAGCACGGTCGATGTCTTTCCCTGAGAAAGAACCTCGCCAAAGTTCAGTACCGTCAATTGCTCGCAGATACCCGCGACCAGCTTCATATCATGCTCAATCAGCAAAATGGTCACGCCAAAATGGTCACGCACAAAATGGATGGTCTCCATCAGTTCCTTTGTCTCGTTCGGATTCATGCCAGCCGCAGGCTCATCCAGCAGCAGCAGCTTCGGATCCGTGGCCAGAGCACGCGCAATTTCCAGCTTGCGCTGACGGCCGTAGGGAAGGTTGGACGCCTTGTAATCCGCCACACCGTCCAGATCAAATACCTTTAAAAGCTCCAGTGCCTTTTCATCCATCTCCTTTTCCACTCTCCGATACGTCGGCGTATGGAATATGCTGGAGAAAAAGGAATATTTATATTCATTGTGAAGTGCCGCCTTGACGTTGTCAAGCACCGGCAGGTCTTTGAAGAGACGGATGTTCTGGAAGGTACGCGCGATCCCGCACTTGCAGATTTCCGCCGTGCTTTTTCCGACAATGCTCTCTCCGTCTAACAAAATGCTGCCCTCACTCGGCTTATAGACGCCGGTGAGCAGGTTAAACACGGTCGTCTTGCCTGCGCCGTTCGGTCCGATCATCCCATAGAGCGCACCCTTTTCTATCGTCATATCCAGTGCATTGACCGCGCGGAGACCGCCAAATGAAATTCCGAGATTTTTTACCTCAAGCATCGCTGACATATCATTCGCCCTCCTTCGCAGATTTGTGGAAGAAACGGCCCAGATAGCGTTCCCGCAGTTCCAGTGATTTCGGCGACCAGTTGAACAGCATCATTACAATCAGCACAATCGCGTAGATCAGCATACGGTAATCGGAAAGGAACCGGAGCATCTCCGGCAGAACCGTCAGAATCACCGCCGCGATAATTGAGCCGCGCATATTACCGATTCCGCCAAGTACAACAAACACAAGCACCAGAATCGAAGTATTAAAATTGAACTTGGATGCCTGCAGGGTAGACAGGTTATGCGAATACAGCGCTCCGGCTGCCCCGGCCAGCGCCGCCGAAACCGTAAAAGCCATCAGCTTGTACTTTGTGATGTTAATGCCGATGGACTCAGCCGCAATCCGATTATCACGGATTGCCATAATTGCACGGCCGTCCCTGGAATTAATCAGGTTCAGCACAATAAAGAGAGAAACAAGGATCAGGATCACACCAACCAGAAACGTGGAGCATTTCGCAATGCTCGTAATGCCCTGCGGGCCTCCCAGAATCACCTGTCCGTCTGCCTCCATATTCAGTGAAAACTGATCCTGCGTGGAAACGTGGAAGCCATTGCTGTCCATTCCGATATAAAAAATATTGATTACGTTTTTAATAATTTCTCCAAATGCCAGTGTCACGATCGCCAGATAGTCGCCGCGCAGGCGAAGCACCGGAATCCCGATCAAAAGTCCGAAGACAGCCGCAACTGCCGCGCCAATCAGGATCGCCAGAAAGAACCGAAGCGGCATAAAGGAAATGGTCTCGGCCGTGCATTTGGAAAAGAATGCGCTCGCAAATGCGCCGACACACATAAAGCCCGCATGCCCCAGACTCAGCTCGCCGGAAATCCCGACCACCAGATTCAGTGAAATCGCGAGTACGACATAGACACAGATAGGAACCAAAAGCCCTGAAAGGAGACTTGACAGATTGCCGGACGCCTGCCATGCCTGCATGATTGCGAAGGCAAGAATCACAATTCCGTAGGTGATCAGGTTGCTTCTGAAATTCTTTTGTTTCATTTTTTCTACTTTTTCCATGAGCACACCTTACACTTTCTCTTGAATGTGCTTACCGAACAGGCCGGTAGGCTTCACCAGAAGCACAATAATCAGCACTCCAAACACAATCGCGTCTGCAAGCTGCGAGGAAATATACGCTTTTCCGAGAATCTCAATCACGCCGAGCAGAATGCCGCCGACCATGGCGCCCGGAACCGATCCGATCCCGCCGAATACAGCCGCGACAAACGCCTTGATGCCCGGCATGGAGCCGGTGTACGGCGTCAGAGACGGATATGCAGAGCAAAGCAGCACACCGGCGATCGCCGCCAGACCGGAGCCGATCGCGAACGTCAGGGCAATCGTTCCGTTGACATTGATGCCCATCAGCTGCGCAGCGCCTTTATCCTCAGAAACTGCAAGCATCGCCTGTCCGGGCTTTGATTTATTGATAAAGAGTGTCAGAACTACCATGATAACGATGCAGCTCGCGATGGTAACCAGAGTCGTACCGGAAATCGTCAGCGCTCCGCCGGCCAGCTTCAGACTCGGCAGGTTCACCACAGACTGGAAGCTCTTCGGCGTCGATCCGAAAATCAGAAGAACCGCATTCTGCAGAAAATAGCTGACGCCAATCGCCGTAATCAGTACAGCCAGAGGCGATGCCGCCTCCAGAAGGGGACGGTACGCAATGGTCTCAATCACAATTCCCAGCACTGTACATACCACAATCGCCACGAGCACCGCTGTCACCGGATTGCCGCCATAGTACATCATCATTGAAAATGCGGCGTATCCGCCTACCATGATAACGTCCCCGTGCGCAAAGTTCAGCATTTTTGCGATACCATATACCATGGTATAGCCAAGTGCGATTATGGCATATACACTGCCGAGGCTGATACCATTAATTAAATAAGAAATAAAACTCATAGAACACCTCATCATGCCTGAAAACAGGGGGCTGCCCTTTGCAACCCCCTGTTGGGTCTTTTTGTTTTCCGGTAATCCCCGGTCTTCGGGGGCACCATCCCGGAACACTTATCCGCTAAAACAGCAGTCTTTCCTGCCGGCCGGTCAGATAAGAAACCTCGTATTTATCTTTTTTACAGACCTACGTAAACGCCATCCTCGATGACAACAGCCTTCGGGCTCTTGGAAACCTCGCCGTCCTCATCCCAGGTCATGCCGCTGCCGGTAAGTCCATCCATGGAAATCTCAAGCATCGCTGCCTGCAGTGCATCACTGATGGTGGAAGCGTCTGCGCTCGGATCCAGCTCTGTGGTCGCAAGAGCGGTCGCGATCGCGTATACACAGTCATAACCATCTGCCGCGAACTGGTTCGGGAGCTCACCGTAGAGATCCTGATAGGTCGCTACGAAGTTCTGTGTCAGCTCATCCTCAGCGTCTGCGGAGAACGGAGTCAGAAGCATAACGCCCTCAGCCAGAGAGGTGTCAAAGCCTTCTACAGAAAGGATGCCGTCCATACCGTCTACGCCGAACCACAGCGGGCTGTACTCCATGGAGGAAGCCTGCGTGAATACGATAGAAGCCTCGTTGTAGTAGAACGGAAGGAATACAAGCTCAGCGCCCGCATCGATCATTGCCTGAATCTGTGCGGAGAAATCGGTCTTGCTGTCGGAAGTAAACGCCTCAGCCGCTACGATCTCAAAGTCCTGATTCTCAGCCTCTGTACGGAAGGTTGCATAGATACCGGATGAATATACGTCAGAGCTGTCATAGATAACGCCAACGCTGGTCACATCCAGGTTCTCGCCGATGTACTGTGCGGAAGCGGTACCCTGTGCCGGATCCGTGAAGCACATACGGAACTCATTTGTGCCATAGGAGATGCACTCCTCAGCGGAAGCCGACGGAGTAATCATGAACATATTGTCCTCTGCTGCCAGCGGCGCTACAGACAGACACGGAGCGGTCGTAACCGTACCAACCAGAGCCTGCATGCCCCAGTCCTTCAGAGTATTGTACGCATTGACAGACTTCTCTGCGTCATGCTCGTCATCCTCTGCCTGGAACTCGATCTGATAGCCATTGATGCCGCCTGCCTCGTTGATCTCATCCACTGCGATCTGCGCGCCATTCATTGCCGCAGAACCATATGCAGAAGCTGCGCCGGTGATCGGTCCGATGCCGCCGATCTTCCAGGTCAGATCCTCGTCTGCAGAAGCCACAGTTGCAAAGCAGCCGGCAACCATAGACGCACAAAGAGCTACACTAAGTGCTTTTCTGAATTTCATAATAGTTTCCTCCTCTTAAAAAATTAAGGTTTTAAACCCGATACACTGAACTATACTCATTTCAAGTGTATTTGTCAAGAAAATTTGCTCATTTTACATGAACATTTGTCCGTGCTGCAAGGACTTTCCAGGAATTCCAGTCTTCGCCAGGCATTCTGCATTGTTGGAAGTTGCGTCATGCAGAATCCCGAGAAAATTGCCTCTCGCGCACCAGCCTTTCGCATAAAAACCAGCATATCCCTGAAGGCGTCCGGCACCTGTCTTTTCATTTCGACGCTAGTAGACCGTATCGTACTTAAGAATGTTTAGTACGCTTTCCCCCAGTAAACCATGTGCTTCGCCGGCTTCCCGCACCAGATGCAGGTATCGCTGAGCTCTTCCTGCGCAAACGGCATACAGCGGCTTGTCACGCCAACCTCTTCCTTGATGGCATCCTCGCACTCCTGGCAGCCGCACCACATCGCCTTGATAAAGCCCGGCTTCTCATCCGCGATCTGCTTAAATTCTTCCTTTGTCGTCGCGGTATAGGTGTGGGCGTCGCGATGCTCCCGCGCGCGCTCCAGCATATCCTTCTGAATTGTCTCCAGAACCTCCGCTACCTTCTGCGGCAGCTCCGCAATGGCAGCCGTTATCTTCTCCCGCGTATCGCGGCGGACAATCACAGCGTTGCCTGCCTCGATGTCCTTCGGTCCCAGTTCTACGCGCACCGGAATGCCGCGCATCTCCTGCTCTGAGAATTTCCATCCCGGGCTCTTCTCCGAGTCATCCAGCTTCACACGCAGACCGCTCGCCGCCAGAGCCTCTTTCACCTCATTCGCCTTCTCCAGCACGCCTTCCTGCTGCTGACGGATCGGGATCACCATCACCTGCGTCGGCGCAATGCGGGGCGGCAGCTTCAGACCGCTGTTGTCCCCGTGTACCATGATGATCGCACCGATCATGCGGGTCGTCATGCCCCAAGAGGTCTGATGTACATATTTTAATGTATTGTCCTTGTCCGCATACTGAATCTCAAATGCTTTCGCAAATCCATCGCCGAAATTATGGCTCGTACCGGACTGCAGCGCCTTGCCGTCATGCATCAGCGACTCAATCGTGTACGTTGCCTCCGCGCCCGCGAACTTCTCCTTATCCGTCTTGCGGCCCTTAATCACCGGGATCGCCAGCACTTCCTCACAGAAATCCGCATACACGTTCAGCATCTGGATCGTGCGCGCCTCGGCCTCCTCGGCGGTCGCATGAGCCGTATGGCCTTCCTGCCACAGAAACTCTCTCGAGCGCAGGAACGGGCGTGTTGTCTTCTCCCAGCGCACCACCGAGCACCACTGATTGTACACCTTCGGCAGATCACGGTAGGACTGAATGTCATTTTTATAGAAATCGCAGAACAGGGTCTCCGAGGTCGGACGCACACACATCCGCTCCTGCAGCGGCTCCAGACCGCCGTGCGTCACCCACGCCACCTCCGGCGCAAAGCCCTCCACATGATCCTTTTCCTTCTGCAGCAGGCTCTCCGGAATAAACATCGGCAGGTAGACATTCTCCACTCCGGTCTCCTTAAACCGCCGGTCCAGCTCCTTCTGAATATTCTCCCAGATCGCGTAGCCCGCCGGCTTAATCACCATACAGCCCTTCACACTCGTATAGCCCGCCAGCTCCGCCTTCTTCACCACATCCGTGTACCACTGCGCGAAATCCTCCTCCATCGAGGTAATCGATTCCACCAGCTTCTTCTCCTTCGCCATGATCCTTTCCTCCTCAAATATAATGATACAAGGGACAAAAGGTCAGGAATGAAACGCTTGCGTTCCTATTCATGACCCTGGGAACCGTAGTATCATACCCTTTTGTCGTTCGAATCATATGGTACAGAGCCATTGAAATCCATCCTGCCCCGGATAAACCGAAACCAGGATTTTGCCATTTTGCGCAAGAACTCGTTCTTAAGGTCCTAATAACAGATAAACTCTGCACAGAAGCGGCACCTTGTTAAAAAAACAGGGCTGCCGCCACATCATTTCAAACCGCCAGTCTATAGTAAAGAAAAGTGAGCGATTTGTCAATAATGAAAGTAAACAAGCCGTCACATTTCATTGCTAAAATGTTACTATTCACGGGGTGGGGATGAAGTTTAAGAACTATTGTGGTTTGTTGT
>JAJQHZ010000033.1 GCA_021199475.1 Lachnospiraceae bacterium | reverse complement strand
CTAAATCAAGGCTTTGCGGCGATTTGAATTCAGTTTAACTGTCGAAGACCCGGGTTGTATCCAATATTTGAGTAATTGAATATTGGAATAATCGAAAAAAACAGTTTTAGTAATTAAGAATATAAATTAACAATTGACATAAGTGGGATGACATGCTATTATCTTTAAAGAATGAGGTGCTACCGATAGACGGTTAGTCCAGTTTATATAATGTTGAAAATAACCGCTTAGTTTGCTGGACTGGGGCGGTTATTTTTCTGTCTTGCTACTCTTACCTATCGAGTAACCAAGACCAAATGAGGTCATGCAGAGACTAAGAACTGCAATCAGATCACTGATGGTGAGCATAAGCACGTCCTCCTTTCCTGACAGATTTCTCAAATGGGAGATTTCTATGTAATCAGGAATCACAGTTTCCTGTTAAGGACTAACCGCCTATCATTATCTATCGTTATGGTAGCACCTTTTTTTATTATAATAAATCTTTGTTTATATTTCAATATCAAAAATATATTTTGTATAGTATTGTTTGATAGGAGGAAAATAATTGTCATATGGATAAAATTGCCTTACTCAGCCAGGACACGATTGACAAGATTGCCGCCGGTGAGGTGGTGGAGCGCCCGGCTTCTGTCGTGAAGGAGCTGGTCGAGAATGCGGTGGATGCCGGCGCGAATGCCGTGACAGTCGAGATTAAAGAGGGCGGTACCTCTCTGATTCGCATTACGGATAATGGCTGCGGCATTCCAAAGGATCAGGTGCAGTCTGCTTTTTTGCGGCATGCGACCAGCAAAATCCGCACAGTGGATGACCTGCTGACGTCCGGTACGCTTGGGTTCCGCGGTGAGGCGCTCTCCAGTATTGCTGCGGTCTGCCAGGTAGAGATGATCTCGAAAACCCCGGGCAGCCTTCTCGGAGTGCGCTATGTGATTGAAGGCGGCGTTGAGATGTCTCTGGAGGAAATCGGTGCTCCGGAGGGAACGACCATTCTGGTGCGCAATCTGTTTTATCACACACCCGCGCGTCGCAAATTTTTAAAAAGCTCCGTCACCGAGGCAGGATATGTTAGTGATCTGATGGAGCGGCTTGCACTTTCGCATCCGAATATCTCGTTTAAATTTATTAATAATCAGGATACGAAGCTGGCCACTTCGGGCAATGGCAGGATGAAGGACATTATTTACGGCGTGTACGGGCGCGAGATTACTTCCAATATTGTTCCAGTCGAGGTGAAGAGCGAATCCATCCGCATAGACGGTTTTATTGGTAAACCAGTAATTTCCAGAGGCAACCGCAACTATGAGAATTATTTTGTCAACGGACGGTATGTCCGCAGCGCGATTATTTCCCGCGCGATTGAGGACGCTTACAAGCCTTTTCTTATGAGCCACCGCTATCCTCTGACGGTGATGATGATCGATATCAATACAGACCTGGTGGATGTCAATGTCCATCCGACAAAAATGGAGGTTCGGTTTGCCGACCAGAGTTTTGTCTATGACCAGGTGTACAATGCCGTGAAAGAGGCACTGGTGCATCGCGAACTGATTCCGGAATTTACGATTGACGACAGGAAAAATAAACGCACAGCGGATCCTGTGAGCCAGGTGGACAGTTCTGAAAAAAATCCCAGTCTGTCAAGTGCTGCGGCCGGTTCTGGTAATAATCCCGGTCCGTCAAGTACTGCGGCCGGTGATGTAAATCATTCTGATTCAAAGGTCAAACCATCCCGTTTTCGCTATCCGGAGCCGTTTGAGAAAGTGCGCAGTCAGCTGCTGGCAGAATCGCAGAGTCCATATGAGCCAAAGTACCCGGACAAAAAACCTGGAATGCTTAAGCCGGTCACAGGGATGATTTTTACGGAATCCGACAGGAAAACATCCGTCAATGATTTGACTGTGAATGATATTCCCTCAGCTTTGTCTGGAAAAGGCAGCGACCAGACAGCGGAAGTGCTGACACCGCAAAGCGAAGGAATGTCCGCATCCGACACGCCGACACCGCAAAGCGACGGAACGTCCGCATCCGACACGCCGACGCCGCAAAGCGAAGAGACATCCGCATCCGACGCCCCGGCGAATTCCAAACCGGTACAGATGGGATTTCTGGATGAACGTCTCCTGAGCGAGCAGAACATCAAACAGCATAAATTGATTGGGCAAGTGTTTGATACCTACTGGATTGTGGAATTTCAGGACAAGATGTATATCATCGACCAGCATGCGGCGCATGAAAAGGTACTGTATGAACGGTTTATGAAAAATATGGAAGAAAAGAAGCAGACCTCCCAGATGATCACTCCTCCGATTATTGTTTCGCTTTCCATGCAGGAGGAGGAGATGCTGAAAAAGCATATGGATCGTTTTACGGAGGTCGGCTTTGAGATTGAACCGTTTGGCGGAAGAGAGTATTCCATCTGCGCAGTTCCGGGCAATCTTTACAGCATTGCTGACCGGACGCTTTTTCTGGAGATGCTGGACGGGCTGACTGACATTTCCGAGCGGGCATCCGATCAGGCCATTCGGGAAAAAATCGCCTCTATGTCCTGCAAAGCAGCGGTCAAGGGAAATCACCGCCTGTCCATTCAGGAGGTGGATGCTCTGATCAGTGAGCTGCTCACACTTGAGAATCCGTATAATTGTCCGCATGGACGGCCTACCATCATTGCGATGACAAAATATGAACTCGAAAAGAAATTCAAGAGGATTGTGTGAAACCCGGACTGAAAGCAGCAGCGGATGGAACGATATCACTCTGGGAGAGATCATAAAAACAGAGAACTGACATGAGGTCAAGTCATGAATGAGAATCAGAGAAAAAGCCCATTGATTATTCTCACGGGTCCGACCGCGGTCGGCAAGACACATCTCTCTGTGGAGCTGGCGAAACGCATAGACGGAGAGATAATTTCCGCAGACTCGATGCAGGTCTATCGGGGCATGGATATCGGTTCCGCGAAGGTGACGCCGGAGGAGATGCAGGGGATTCCGCATCACCTGATCGACGAATTCGAGCCGTGGGATGAATTTCATGTGGTAAAATTTCAGCAGTATGCCCTGCGGTATATTAAGGAGATTCATTCGCGCGGAAGAATCCCGATCCTTGTGGGAGGCACCGGCTTTTATATACAGGCCGTGCTTTATGGGATTGATTTTACCGAGCACGGTTCAGATACCGCCTACCGCGAATCTCTGGAGACGCTTGCGGGAGAACAGAATCCGCAGGTGCTTCACGATATGCTGCGCGAGGTTGATCCGGAATCTGCAGACGCCATTCACGAGAATAACGTAAAACGTGTCATTCGTGCACTTGAGTTTTACCATGAGACCGGGATGAAGATTTCTGAGCACAATGCCGCAGAGCGGGCAAAGGAGTCCCCATACAATTTTGCGTATTTTGTATTAAACGAAAACCGCGCCTCTCTTTATGAAAAAATCGACCTGCGCGTCGATCAGATGATGGAAGCCGGACTGCTCGATGAGGTAAAACGGCTTCGGGATGCCGGCTGCACCCGCGACATGGTGTCTATGCAGGGGCTCGGATACAAGGAGATGCTGGACTATCTCGCAGGCGAGTATTCACTGGAAGAAGCAGTCCGCATCCTGAAGCGGGATACCCGGCATTTTGCGAAACGCCAGCTGACATGGTTCCGCAGAGAACGGGATGTCATCTGGCTCGACAAAGATCAGTTTGCGCATGATGAAGAGAAATTGCTGGACCATATGATGGATTGTCTGAAAGACAGAGAGCTAGCATAATAAAAGCTGATACTACAAAAACAATTCTGGTAAAATTAGACGCAATAAGGATAGTCGCAGCATAACAGATAGAACACAAACAGATAGAGCAGAGACAAACAAACTACAGACAGGAGCAAAGACAGAACATGACACAGATGTATGAATCCCTTGGCATCAGTCGGGAGGTATATGAATATTCAGAGGAAATTCTGAGCGGTTTGAAGAATCGTTTTCAGAAAATTGACGAGATTGCGGAGTACAATCAGCTGAAGGTGATCAAGGCCATGCAGGACGCGCGTGTGAGCGCGGAATGCTTTGAGAGCTCAAGCGGTTACGGCTACAACGACCGGGGGCGTGATACGCTGGAAGAGGTGTATGCGAAGGTATTCCGAACGGAGGCGGCCCTGGTGCGGCCGCAGATCACCTGCGGCACACACGCACTGGCCATTGCATTATCTGCGAACCTGCGGCCGGGCGATGAGCTGCTTTCCATCTCCGGCAAGCCTTATGATACGCTCGAGGAGGTCATCGGCATCCGCCCGTCGCGCGGTTCCCTTGCGGAATATGGCGTGACCTATGCGCAGGTGGACCTGCGGCCGGATGGCAGCTTTGATTTGGAAAACATTCGCCGGGCCATCCGTCCGCAGACGAAGCTGGTGGAGATCCAGCGTTCCAAAGGCTATCAGACACGGCCGACGCTTTCCGTGAATCAGATTGGCGAGGCAGTAGCGTTTGTCAAAAGCATTCGTTCGGATATCATTTGCATGGTGGATAACTGCTACGGCGAGTTTGTAGAGATAAGTGAGCCGTCGGAGTTCGGAGCAGACATGGTGGTCGGCTCCCTGATTAAGAACCCCGGAGGCGGACTCGCTCCCGCGGGCGGCTATATCGCCGGAACGAAAGAGTGCGTGGAGCAGTGTGCATTCCGCCTGACCTCCCCCGGGCTTGGGCGGGAGGTCGGCGCGAATTTCGGGGTCATGCAGTCCTTCTATCAGGGGTTGTTTCTAGCCCCGACCGTGACAGCCGCAGCCTTAAAAGGTGCTATTTTTGCTGCGAACGCGTATGAGAAGCTGGGTTTTTCGGTCGTGCCGAACGGAACGGAAGAGCGGCATGACATCATCCAGGCGATTACCTTTGGTTTTCCAGAGGGCGTTATCGCGTTCTGTGAGGGAATTCAGGCCGCAGCCCCGGTAGACAGCTACGTCACGCCCGAGCCGTGGGCGATGCCGGGCTATGACAGTGATGTCATTATGGCGGCCGGTGCATTTGTGCAGGGTTCCTCCATCGAGCTGAGTGCGGACGGACCGATCAAGCCCCCTTATGCAGTCTATTTTCAGGGAGGGCTGACCTGGCCGCATGCAAAGCTCGGCATCATGAAATCCCTGCAGCGGCTGTACGAAAAAGGGCTCGTGAGCTTTCCGTCCTGATATGCGAAAGTGCGGTAAAGACAGCCGGAAAGGAGGATTCCGCACATGAAAAAGAAAGTCATCGTTATCGGCGCAGGCGCGGCGGGTCTGACGGCAGCCATTTCGGCAGCCCGTTCCGGTGCGGAGGTGACCATCCTCGAAGCGCAGGAGCGCCCCGGCAGGAAGCTGTTGGTCACCGGAAACGGCCGCTGCAACCTGACCAATACAGACAGAGGCATCCATGAGCGTTACTGCGGAACCGGTTCGTCTCTTGCGTCTTTGCTTCTAAAGCAGTTTTCCGCATCGGATACGCTGGCTTTTTTTCATGAGCTGGGGCTGTTTACACAGGAAAAAAATGAATATGTCTATCCCTATACCTCTCAGGCTTCCTCTGTGCTGGAGGTGCTGCTCGCGGAGCTGCGCAGGCTGCGCGTGAAACTGAAGTTTTCAGTTACTGTTACAGAGATTGTTGATCATAGCAAATATACCGGCATCTCGCAGAAAAAGCCGGACGCTTTGAAAAAATCGAGAGCAAAACCGGATTCCTCAGCGTGTGCTTTTGATCAGGAAGAGCAGTCGCCGCAATATTCCATCGTCACACCCACGTGGACCTATGAAGCGGATGCAGTCATTCTCGCCTGCGGTTCCAAAGCGGCGCCATCTACCGGTGCTTCTGAAACAGGGTATGCGCTGGCGCAAGCTCTGGGGCACTCCATCATTCGTCCCAGACCGGTGCTTGTGCCATTTACCTGTCAGTCCTCCTTCCCGGAACAGAGGCTGGCCGGGGTCCGCTGCCGCGCAAAGGTGTCCCTGCTTCGACACCATTCGATCCATGCACCCGCAAATGCACCTGCAATCGCAGAAAATCAGGTTTCCTTCGTTTCACACAAGGAATCGAGTCAAATGCAATGCGGAAACAAAGCCTATGAGCGAATTACAAGTGATATTGGAGAGCTTCAGTGGACGAAATATGGCGTCTCCGGCATTGTTATTTTTCAGCTTTCCCGTTTTACAGAGTTTTCTTTTACAGAAAGCGGGAAACAAAACCGTTACCTGTTGAGTATCGACTTTCTGCCTGATTATACGGAAGCTGAGATTGAGGAAATGCTCCGGCAGCGAGCGGAGGACCTGGGGCGGGAATCCGTGTCGGTCCTGCTGCGCGGAATGCTGCATGAAAAACTGATTCCGGTGATCTTAAAACGTGCCGGAGAGGCCTGCGGCGGATATGCACCCAAATTCTGTTCCGAACTATGGAATCACAAAAATTTTATTCCGGGGCTTGCTGCTGTGATAAAAGCATACCTGCTTCCGATCACCGGCACAAAGTCCTTTGAGCAGGCTCAGGTCTGTGCGGGCGGCGTGGACGGCCGGGAGGTTTCCGTGCATCTGGAATCGCGTTTCCACAGGAATCTGTACTTTGCCGGGGAACTCATGGACGTGGACGGCCCGTGCGGCGGCTACAATCTGCAGTGGGCCTGGACCAGCGGTTATCTTGCAGGACAAAACGCAGCGGCTATCCGAAAAGATTTGTGAATACTTTTTGGGAGCGCAGGAGGAAATGATTGTAAGCAGCATGGCATTTGGCCATGTTTTATACAGACGAAAGGAAAACGATGAGTCGAAGGGAACTGATTGAAGCCACGCTTTTGGAATATCCCATTTGTGAATACTATTTTGGAACGCAGGAGGAAATGATTTTTTCAGACAAGGTCTGGCAGATCTGTGAGCGGGACTGTGAGCGGTATGGTCACTGCTGGACCTGCCCGCCCTACTGCGGCACTATTGAAGAAAAAATCAGCAAATGTAAAGAGTACCAGTATTTTTGTCTGTATTCTACCGTCACAGAGACACCAAACGCATGGGAGAAGGATGCCAATCTGCGGGTAAAAAGGCTACATGACGACCTGACTCTGAACATTCGGGATGCGCTTGCGGACAAGCTCGATGACTTCTATATTTTGTCGACCGGATGCACGGAATGCAAGGTCTGTTCCTGCCCGGACGCGCCGTGCCGTTTTCCGGAAAAGCGATTTTTTTCAATGGAAAGCCACGGTGTCCTCGTGATTGAAATGCTCGATCAAATCGGGATCTGTTACAATTACGGCGGAGATACCGTCGTTTATTTCAGTATGATCTTGTTTAATGAAAATGAAGCGGCACTGATGGACATTTACAAAAATTGAGGCGAATAATGAGAATAAGAATCAGTGAATTAAAGCTTCCGGTCAGCCATAGCCGACAGGAGCTGGAACGGGAAATCTGCCGGATCCTTTCTGTCCGCCGGGTACAGCCCTGTTCCTTTGAGACCGGATTCGGTGACCCTGCAGGTGACTCTGTAAAGGAAGCAAATCGGATAAACGAGAGCGCCGCCACATTCCCTCTCAGAAACGAACCAAAATCGAAGCATACGGCTAGTACTTCGACTGTTATTTCCGATACACTCAGGAAACCGGAAGTTCCGGAATACGAAATCGTGCGCCGGTCAATTGACGCACGGAAAAAGCCAAATCTGTACTATGTGTATACGATCGATGTTTCTCTGGCGCATCCGCAGGCAGTTGCAAAGAAGCTTCGGAATCGCCATGTGACCGCTGTAGAGCCAAAGGAATATGTATTTCCATATAATGATACCATTCATTTTGCGGACAATTTTCCTGACAAATCAAGGAAAGACGCGTTCAAAGACCAGTCAGTAAATCCATGCCGTCCGGTCATTGTCGGCAGCGGTCCGGCCGGGCTGTTCTGCGCGCTGATGCTCTCGAGAGCCGGATTGCGCCCGATTCTTCTGGAACGCGGGGAAGCGGTGGAAAAAAGGACCGAAAGCGTCCGGCACTTCTGGGCGACTGGGAATCTCAATCCGGCGTCCAATGTACAGTTCGGCGAGGGCGGCGCGGGAACCTTTTCCGATGGAAAGCTGAATACTATGATAAAAGACCCGGACGGAAAAATCCGGTTTGTCCTGCGCGAATTTGTAAAAGCAGGTGCGGACCCTTCGATCCTCTGGAGCCATAAGCCCCACATTGGGACGGATGTGCTGGTGCGTGTAGTAAAACACATGAGAGAGGAGATCATCCGTCTGGGCGGAGAGGTGCGCTTTGAAACCTGCCTGACCGGGATCCGACGGGCGGAGGCCTCTGCGGAAGCTCCAGTCGGGATGCATTCTGTCAGCAATGCCAATGAATCACACTCAAGTACATCTTCCGGGAATTGCTCGATGGATGGCAGCTACTATATTCTGGAGCTCAATAATGGAGCCAGCATCCTTCACGCGAGCCGGATTGTCCTTGCAATTGGACATAGTGCACGCGATACGTTTCAGATGTTATACGATGCGAATTATTCGATGGAGGCAAAGGCATTTGCGGTTGGGCTTCGTGTGCAGCACAGCCAGGCCATGATTGATCAGGCGATGTACGGCACACAAAGGGATCCGCAAGGGGATCATATAAATAACACGAAGTCCTTATCGGAAGGATTTTTAAATCACAGCAAAAATCAAAGCGGTCGTCGTCCGGAGGAACCATCACTGGATTTGGGTCCCGCGCCCTACAAGCTGACACATAAGTGCGAAAATGGCAGAGGTGTATACTCCTTCTGTATGTGTCCGGGCGGCTACGTGGTCAACGCATCCTCCGAGCCAGGAATGACGGCAGTCAATGGCATGAGCTACAGCGACCGCGGCAGCCGGAATGCCAACAGCGCAATCGTTGTGACCGTCACGCCAGAGGACTATCGAAGCTTTTCCGGAAACAATATAAAAATTTCCGACCGGTACGGGGAACATAATGACGGACATCAATCCGATAATAATCAAATGATAACTTCTGCCAAAGTCAATGAAACCAGTGAATTAAATCAGGCCGTACGAATGAAAACCGATAGAACCGATGTATCGAATCAGGTCGCACGAATGAAAATCGATGAAACCGATGCACTGCATCATGACACAAATGCGCTTGATGGGATTGCGTTTCAGAGGCAGCTGGAGCGGGCAGCGTTTCAATGCGGAGACGGCAGGATTCCTGTTCAGAGATTTGAAGATTACTGCATGGACCGCGCATCGCAGACGCCGGAAAGGCTGATGCCTGAGATCAAAGGGCAGTGGGCGATGGCAAATCTTCGCTCTGTTTTGCCGGAGGAGCTGAATGCTTCTATTATAGAAGGAATGCACGCGTTTGGACGCAGAATTCCGGGATTTGATGGTCCGGATGTTCTGTTTGCCGGTGTCGAAAGCCGCACCTCTTCTCCCGTCCGCATTCTTCGCGGCGACGACTGTCAGAGCGTCTCCCACCCGGGGATCTTTCCCTGCGGTGAGGGCGCCGGATACGCGGGCGGCATTACATCCGCGGCAGTTGACGGAATCCGCGTGGCGGAAGCGGTGTGCCGGTCACTTGCGCCAGAGATTGCTCAAACATCCGCAGGCAGGAACTTACGAAAAAATTAATACATCTGGTGTGTACTTTACCGGATTTTTGTGCTAGAATAATCCAATAGTTCGGTCTGCCGCGCCAAAAAGGGCGCAGAGGGCAGCGGACTTCCGGGGAAGTTCCTATCAGAAAGATATGGAAAATACGAAAAAGAACGAAAAACGAAGCACGGCGGCAGGGGGTACGATGAAAAGTATGCCCGTTGAAGAGCGTCCGTATGAGAAATGTCTGGAGAAAGGCGCGGAGAGTCTTTCCGACGCCGAACTGCTTTCGGTCATCCTCCGGACAGGCTCACGCGGAGAATCGGCGCTCGAACTCTCGCGAAAAGTGCTTGCGCTGAATGGAGAAAAGAGCGGACTTCTGGGAATTTATCATCTGTCAGTCGCTGATCTGATGAAGGTGCGCGGGCTTGGAAAGGTCAAGGCCATTCAGCTCAAATGCATTGCGGAGCTTTCGCGGCGGATTTCACGCAGGCGGTTTTCAGAAGGAGTTTCCTTTCAGGATCCGGTAAAAGTGGCGGAATACTATATGGAAGAGATGCGCCATCTGGAGCAGGAGCAGCTGATCCTGGTTATGCTCAACAGCAAGGGCCGATTGATCAAAGACCTGGTTCTGTCGAAGGGGACGGTGCGCGGTTCGCTCATTTCGCCGCGTGAGATTTTCATCGAGGCGATTCGGAATCAGGCGGTCAGCATCCTTTTGGTGCACAATCACCCGAGCGGCATCCCGGACCCGAGCGAGGAGGACATCCAGCTGACAGAGCGTGTGCGCCGCGCAGGCAACCTGCTCGGGATTGAACTGCTGGACCATATTATCATAGGAGACTGTCAGGCGGTCAGCATGAGGGAGCAGGGCACCTGGCCGGGAGCAGGGCAGGAGTAAGTCGGAGACAGAAGGGGTATCCGGCGGAAAGCATTCCTGGTTTCTGTTTCAAGAAAGAGAACTCATTAAAGGGGAGCAAACATGTTGATTCATCGGGCATGTGGGATTGATCTGGGGACAGATACGATAAAAATCAGAGATAAAGGCGGCAAAAATTTCCTCTACAGCAGGAATATTATTGCTATGCGTAAAAACGGCAGCGTCCTCGCTTATGGGGACGCCGCTTATGGCGTTTATGAAAAGCAGCCGGAGAATATCCGGGTGGTCTGGCCGATGGCAAACGGCGTGATTGCCAACCTGACTGAGATGGACGAGCTGCTGGAGCATCTGATCCGGGAGTTTGGCGGAGCATCCACGCTGCTGATTGCCGTGCCGACCGAGATCACGCAGGTTGAGAAGCGGGCCTTTTTTCAGGTGATGAAGGGGCAGTTCGGCGCAGGGCGGATCCGTCTGGTGGAAAAAGGGCTCGCCGACGCCATCAGCGCGTCTTTACCGGTGCTCTCCAGCCGCGGACATATGATCGTCAATATTGGCGCGGACACGACCGAGATTTCCGTAATTTCGTCCGGAAAGGTCATCCTCGGACAGACGATCAAGATCGGCGGTCGGCGCATGGACGCAGATATCGCTACCATGGTCCGCCGTAAATTCAACCTCAGCATCGGTCAGAAGACAGCAGAAGCGCTGAAAAACAACCTGGCTTTTATGATCAACGGGCCAAAGCTGGAGCAAAAGGTCTTCGGCATCCACACACTTTCCGGCCTTCCCAAGTCGGAAGTGATTCCATCGCTGGCGGTCAGCGTTGCGATTATTGACGCGGTGGATTCGATTGTTGACAGCATCAATTCCATTTACAACCGCATTCCGCCGCAGCTGATGAAGGACATCTCGCAAGAGGGAATCTATCTGACCGGCGGTGTTTCTATGATTCTGAACCTGCCGGAGTACATCCGCAAAGAAGTCGGCATCCCGCTCCATCATCTTCAGGATCCGAAATACAGCACGATCCGCGGGCTGGTGGAGATTCTGAACAATCACGAATTCAAGGCAGTCACCTATACGCTGAGCGATCTGGCTGCAATGAGGTGAAAAGAGTGAGCATCAAGCAGGCGCGGGTCCTGTCATTCATAGATAAGTATATGCACAAGGGAAATTGCGATGAAGAAGAATTCTAATGAGACTTTAAAAAATAAATATCTGCTGACGGGACTTTCTGTTTTCTGTGTATTGCTGATTGTTCTGTCCTTTGTCAACAGTGATCTGGTCGCACCGGTGAAGCAGGTCAGCGGCTATCTGGTCACGCCGGTACAAAAAGGAATCAACAGCTTTGGCTCATGGCTGTCCGGCATTACCGAGAACTTTGAGGATGTGGAGACCCTGCGCGAGGAAAATGAATCGCTGAAGGAGCAGGTGGCGACGCTTACCGAGGAGAACAGCCAGCTAGTTCAGGATCACGAAGAGCTGGAACGGCTGCAGGAGCTCTATGACCTGGATGAGCAATACTCCAGCTATCAGAAGGTAGGCGCGAACATCATCGCGAAGGAATCCGGGAACTGGTTCAATCTCTTTACCATTGATAAGGGTTCCAGCTCCGGGATTCAAAAAGACATGAACGTCATCGCGGACGGCGGACTGGTCGGTATCGTCACAGAGGTCGGGACAAACTGGGCGACCGTACGCTCCATCATCGATGATGAGAGCAATGTGAGCGCCATGGTATCCAATACCTCTGACCAGTGTATCATCAGCGGAGATCTGACCCTGATCGATGAAGGCTCCCTGAGCCTGTCCCGGCTGACGGATACCGATAATGCCGTTCATGTAGGCGATGAGGTAGTTACCTCCTACATCAGCGAAAACTATCTCCCCGGCATCCTGATCGGTTATATCAGTGAGCTGAATAATGACTCGAACAACCTCACCAAATCCGGATACATCACGCCGGTCGTGGATTTCCGTCATCTGCAGGAGGTGCTGGTGATCCTGGAGCAGAAAGAATACGTGCCGTCCGATTCGGTTTCTGAAGAGTCCTCCGCTGAAGTGGAGGAGAGCACGGAGGCCGGGGCGGATGTAATATCATGAATCCAGACTGGAGATTTTTATGAAACGCAAATGTATTATGGCTCTGCTGATTATCATCTGTGTACTGCTGCAGGCTTCGGTCTGCCCCATGATCGCAATCGGCGAAATCAAACCCAATCTTCTGATTATTCTGACGGTCTCGTTCGGACTGATGCGGGGCAAAAAAGAAGGCATGCTGACTGGTTTTTTCTGCGGATTGCTCACGGATATTTTCTTCGAGAGTACGATAGGATTAAATGCGCTGATTTATCTGTGGGTCGGCTATTTTAGCGGCTATTTTTACCGCATTTTTTATGACGACGACATCAAAACCCCGCTTCTTCTGATTTCTGTCGGAGATCTTGTTTTCGGAGTGGTGCAGTATGTAGTGCGCTTTCTTCTGCGCGGCCGCGTCAATTTTCCGTTTTATCTTGGCCGCATCATTTTACCGGAAGTCGTCTATACGCTGCTGCTGACCTTTCTCTGCTACCAGATCTTCTATCGGATCAACCGGTCGATGGCTCTGACAGACGAGTGAGGAAAATGCGTGTTCCATCCTGCCTGGGGCAGTGATTGTATGTGTGTATGCGAAACACACTTTTTAATGAATTACAGGAGGTCAGATCAATTTGTTCAGTCAATTCAGGAAAAAGCTTCCGCGTTCTTCTGCGAATTCGCGGGTGATTGTACTGGCGGTTGTCGCCGCGCTTCTGGTGGCGGCGGTTCTGCAGCGATTGTTTTACCTGCAGATCGTGATGGGTGAGTCCTATCAGGAAAATTTTTCCCTGTCGATTTTAAAGGAGAAGACCATCAACAGTGCCCGCGGAAACATCTATGACCGTAACGGCGTACCGCTCGCCTACAATGAGATTTCAAACTGTGTTACCTTTGAGGATAACCAGACCTACGAGACGACCAAAGAAAAAAATCTCTCCATCAACAGCACGCTCTATCACATTATTAAGCTGATTGAGGAGGAGGGCGACTCTGTCGATTCGGTTGTGGAGGATTTTGACATATCGATCGCGGAGGATGGCTCCTGGTATTACACCACCAGCGGCTATACGCTGAACCGTTTTAAAGCAGATATTTTCGGTGAATCAAACATCAGTGATCTGGAAGCCGATCAGCTGAATATCGAAGCCGGCGACCTGATGGATCTGCTTTGCGCGTCCGGTACCTATGGCTATGGAATTCTGGACGATACCATCACGGAAGCTGAGCTGGAAGAATACGATCTGCCGATGACCTACACGCAAAAAGAGATTCTGCAGCTTGTGGCACTCCGCTCGAATATCGCCGCATACAGCTATCAGCGCTATCAGGGCGTGACCATCGCGGAGGATGTCAGCGAGCAGACCGTTGTCCGCATTCTGGAAAATAGTTCCGATTATCCGGGAATCGATATCACAGAAGAATACATCCGGGTCTATGACTATGCGGAATGTATGGCCGGGCTGATCGGCTACACCGGTCAGGTATCTTCTGAGGAGCTGGAGGAACTGCAGGAAATCAACAGTGAATACAGCTCCACCGACATTGTCGGTAAGTCCGGTCTGGAGAGTGTCTATGAAACCACTCTGCAGGGAACGAAGGGCTACGAGCAGCTCTATGTAAACAATGTAGGCCAGACGCAGGAGGTCATCTCACATGTCGACGCCCAGGCAGGCAATGATCTGTATCTGACGATTGACGTAGAGCTTCAGCAGGCCGCCTACCAGATGCTCGAGCAGGAGATTGCCGGTATCCTTTGGTCGAAGGTGATTTCAGTTGAGGACTACGATACCGAGAACCTGACCTCCGCCGATGATGTCTACATTGCCTACTACGATGTATACTATTCGTTATTTGAAAACAATATCCTCAGTGTCAGCCATCTGAAGTCCTCGGAGGCTTCCGAGAACGAGCAGACCGTCTATGAGGCGTTCCAGACAAAGGCGGAGGAGATTTTCGCGGTTATCCGTCAGGAGCTCTTAAGCGACAGCCCTACAATTTACAGCGATCTGGACGAGGAATATCAGGTCTATGTGTCCTATATTGTCAATGATATGCTGACTGAGGATACCGGGATTCTGAATGCGGATGCCATCGATACCACGGATTCGGTCTATATCGCATGGACGGAGGACTCCAGCATCAGCCTGAAGGAGTACCTCACCTACGCCATCTCCCAGAACTGGATCGATGTGTCTAAGCTGAATGTGGATGAGGAATATCTGGATTCCGACGAAATGTATTCTGCTATTGCGGATTACATCGCGGACTATCTGTATGACGACGACGACTTCTGCCGTCAGGTGTACCGCTACATGCTGAAGGATCAGCGCATTACCGGCGAGCAGATCTGTATGCTGCTTTTTGACCAGGACGTACTGGATATGAACGAGAGCCAGTATGAGCGGCTGGAGAGTGGTTCTCTGGACGGCTATACCTTCCTGATGGACAAGATCAAAAATCTGGAAATCACCCCGTCACAGCTGGGACTGACCCCATGCTCCGGCACGGTCGTGATAACCGATGTGAATTCAGGGGAGGTGCTGGCGTGTGTCAGCTACCCTGGCTATGATAACAACCGGCTCGCAAACGACATGGATGATGACTATTACTACTCGCTGTTAAATAACAGCTCTTCCCCGTTCTACAGCCGTGCAACACAGGAAACGATTGCCCCGGGTTCGACCTTCAAGATTGTCTCGGCGGCAGCCGGTGTTTCAGAAGGAGTAATCACAATCGACGAGGGAATCAGCTGTACCGGTACCTTTGATCTGGTCGACCCGGAAATCAACTGCTGGAACACATACGGGCATGGTCTGCTTACCCTTCAGACTGCGATTACAGAATCCTGCAATTATTTCTTCAACACCGTGGGGTGGCGGCTGGGTTCTGTCAACGGTACTTATGATGATGATACCGGCATTGAGATGCTCACAGAATATGCGACCATGTTCGGACTGAATGAAAAATCCGGCGTAGAGGTTTCTGAGACTTCTCCGCATATTGCGACCTCTGACGCTGTGCGTGCCGCAATGGGACAGTCGGACCACACGTTTACCGCGACCCAGCTCGCCCGCTACGTCAGTACAATCGCGAACCGGGGCACCAGCTATTATCTGACGCTCGTTAAATATACATCCGATTCCTCCGGAAGCGTCCTTGAGGAAAATGAATCGGAGATTGGCAGTACCGTGGAGCTCTCGGATGATCTCTGGGATGCGCTTCACGCCGGGATGCGCGGTATGGTGCAGAACAGCGACGCATTTTCTGGCTTTACCGGTGTCGCGGTCGCGGGAAAGACCGGTACGACACAGATTACCACCAGTCAGCCGAACCACGCGACCTTTATTGGGTTTGCGCCTTATGAGGATCCGGAAATCGGGATTGTCGTCCGCATAGCTAACGGATATACCTCCGCGAATGCGGCGGCACTTGCCAGAAACGTGATTTCCTATTATTATGGAATCGAGGACGCGGATACACTGATTACCGGCCAGGCCTATACGGTAGATACCGGTACTGAGTGGGAAGATTAAGTGAGAAGCTGAAACAAAAGAAAGGGCAGGGGAGAAGAAGCTATGGAGCGCAGTGCGGTTATCTTAAAAAGCAACCCTTACGGGCTGATCGTGAGCCTCTCACCAGATCTGCCGTTTGAGGAGCTCCTTGCTGCAGTAGGGGAAAAATTCCGCGTATCAGCCGGATTTTTCAAGAATGCCAGGCTGGCACTGACGTTCCGCGGCAGAGTTCTTACCAAAGAACAGGAATCCGCGCTTGTGGATGCGATTGTATCGAATTCCTCCATTCAGGTGCTCTGCCTGGTGGATGAAGATAAAAAGACAGCAGACTATTATAAAAATGCTGTCATCCGGGCCCTGGAGGAAAAGGAGCGCCAGGACGGGCAGTTTTACCGGGGCACCCTGCGCAAGGGTCAGGCACTGGAGAGTGAAACCAGCATCGTCGTTCTGGGCGACGTCAATCCCGGCGCAAAAATCACTTCCAAGGGAAACATCGTTGTTCTGGGCTGCTGCATGGGCAGCGTCTATGCCGGTGCGGGCGGCGATGCAACCTGCTTCGTCGCAGCCCTGACTCTGAAGCCGGCGTTCCTGAAAATTGCCGGCTATGCGGCCCGCAGCGCGATTGTTAAAAGCAAGGATACCGGTGATTACCCGGTAGACCCGCAAATGGTCTTCGTGAAGGACGAGCACCTGCAGGTCAAATCCATTACAAATGAGACACTGTGCGAATATCTGGCCTGAAAGAACCCTTATCCCATTTCCAGGACAAACAGACGCACATAAAATCTGCAAATGAAAATCCCGTGCAGGGAATACGCTTCCTGCGGGGCAGCCATGGGCAGTACATCACAGGTAATGGAGATTGGAGGAGCTGTTATGAGCGAAGTGATTGTGGTTACATCTGGAAAAGGAGGCGTGGGGAAGACACCTCCACGGCAAACATTGGCGCCGGTCTGGCGCGCATGAACAAAAAGGTGGTTCTCGTAGATACCGACATTGGTCTGCGGAACCTTGATGTGGTGATGGGACTGGAGAATCGGATTATTTATAATCTGGTCGATGTGATCGAGGGAAACTGCAGGGTCAGGCAGGCGCTGATCCGCGATCGTCATTATTCCGGTCTGTACCTGCTTCCGTCCGCGCAGACCCGCGACAAAAGTGCCGTCTCGCCGGAGCAGATGATCAAGCTGGCAGATACGCTCAGACAAAGCTTTGACTATATTATTATGGACTGCCCGGCCGGGATTGAGCAGGGCTTCCGCAACGCAATCGCTGCGGCAGACCGGGCAATTGTTGTCACGACACCGGAGGTTTCTGCCATCCGCGATGCGGACCGCATCATCGGACTGCTGGAGTCTTCCGGTATCCGTAAAATTGAACTGCTGGTTAACCGCATCCGCATGGACATGGTGCGGCGCGGTGAAATGATGTCGGTCGAGGATGTGCTGGACATCCTCTCGGTCAATCTGCTCGGTGCGGTGCCTGATGAGGAACAGGTTGTCATCGCCGCGAATCACGGAGAGCCCGTTCTCGGAAGTGATTCGCAGGCCGGCGGCGCTTATCTGAATATCGCCAGAAGGATTCTGGGAGAGACCGTGCCGCTGATGCATCTGGAGGAGCACACCTCCCTGTTCCACAGAATCGCCGGAATTCTCGGAAAAAAATAGTGCCGTGAGCGTGGGGGGCTTTGCCGTATGCCGATTTCGCGCTTTGCGTATGAAGATTTTGCGGTGCGGCCTGGGAAGAGGAAAAATTCAGAATCAGGAGGCGTAAATGAGGAAATTCCAGTATCGGATTCCGCTTACGTCAGGAGAAATTGCGAAAGCACGCGCCGGTCTTGCCGTTGCGGCAGACCGTATGGACTGCAATCCGGAGCTTATTGGCCAGATGCGCAGGGAAATGACCGATGTGCTCGCAAAATATATCAATACTGATGATGAAAGTACAGGAGTTTCTATCAATTTCTTTTGTAAATACATGACGAAATGGGGAATCTCGGATGTTAAAACAATACCGATTAAGTGACTATAATTTTCGGCTGGTGCTCTGGGTAACGGCACTTTCCGTGCTTGGCATTCTTGTGGTCGGAAGTGCGGAGCAGAGCTATATGTCAAGACAGCTGTTCGGGTTTGTTCTCGGAATGGTTCTGATGATTGTGATTTCTCTGATGGATTATACCTGGATCCTGAATTTTAGCTGGTTTATTTATCTCGGCGCGAATGTCCTGCTTCTGCTGGTCATTTTCAGCGGGTTCGGCTCTTCCGGCGGCGGCGCGACGCGCTGGCTTACGATTGCCGGTTTTCGTTTTCAGCCGTCCGATATTGCGAAGATTATGCTGATCCTGTTCTTCGCCCGCTTTTTTGAAGACCACGAGGAAACGCTCAATACCTTTCGGATCATTCTTATTTCCATGATTCTGATCGGAATACCGCTTTTCCTGATTATCGAAGAACCGGATCTTTCGACCACCATTGTTCTTGCACTTGTATTCTGTGCCCTGATTTTCATGGCTGGACTGAGTTATAAAATCATCGCCGGTATTCTGATTGTCTGCATTCCGGTCGGCGTCATCTTCATCAGCCTGATCATGCAGCCGGATCAGACGATTGTGCAGGAATACCAGATGACACGTATTTACGCATGGCTCTACCCGGATGAATATCCGTCGGATTCCATGCAGCAGCAAAATTCCATCAAAGCAATCGCTTCCGGTCAGCTTTATGGAAAAGGGCTGGACAATGACGATGTTGAATCTGTGAAAAACGGGGATTTTATCTCGCAGGATCAGACGGATTTCATCTTTGCGGTGGCAGGAGAAGAGCTTGGGTTCATTGGCTGCTGCATCATCGTGCTTCTGGAGTTTCTGATCACCTTTGAATGTCTGATGATCGGAAGGAGGGCGAAATCGTTATCAGGAACGCTCATTGCGGGCGGTGTCGGCATTCTGGTCTCTTTCCAGAGCTTTGTCAACATCGCCGTAGCGACCGGGCTCCTGCCAAATACCGGGCTGACACTTCCGTTTGTCAGCTATGGGCTGACCTCTCTGGTCAGCTTCTGTATCGGAATCGGATTCGTCCTTAACGTAGGGCTGCAGTCGAGAAAATATTAATTTAATTTCCAAGCGCTAGGTAAAATCCACCGCCTTTAGGCGGTCAAGCTTTTA
>JAJQHZ010000100.1 GCA_021199475.1 Lachnospiraceae bacterium | reverse complement strand
CTTAGGGATAGGTTTTATCCTCCTTGCGGGCGGAGAGCCTATGATGCGCCGTGATATTCTGGAGAAGGCAGCGCAAATTCCAGAAATCCTATTTCCTGTTTTCACCAACGGAACCTTGCTGAATGACAGCTACATACAACTTTTTGATAAATCTCGGAATCTGGTTCCTGTTTTCAGCATTGAGGGTGATGAAAAGAAAACGGATGAGCGCCGTGGAGTCGGAATCTATAAGAGCTTGATTCGTGCAATGGACAAGATAAAGGATAATCATCTGATTTTTGGAGCATCGGTTACAGTTACAACTTCTAACCTGAACGAAGTAGTTTCTGACAGCTTTATTTCCGTTCTCCAAGAACGGGGTTGCAAGGTTGTGATTTATGTTGAGTTTGTGCCTATCACCGAAGACAGCACTGAATTGGCACCACAAGATGCGGAAAGAGAATTCCTAAAAAACAAGCTTATGGAACTGCGAGAACAGTATCCTGAGATGCTGTTTATCTCTTTCCCTGGGGATGAAAAAAGCTCCGGCGGATGTCTTGCAGCGGGAAGAGGCTTCTTTCACATCAATTCTCACGGTGGCGCGGAACCATGTCCGTTCTCTCCTTATTCCGACATTAATGTTCGAGATACGTCTGTTAGAGAAGCACTGCACTCCAAGCTGTTTACAGCACTGCAAGACGGGGACGTATTGATGGAGGATCACGCTGGTGGATGTGTTCTGTTTGAGCGCAAAGACCAAGTAGAAAAACTTCTTGCTAATAATTAAAAAATGATATTTATGACGCCTGCTGGGGAGTGATTTCCCTGGCAGGCGTTTTTTTGTCCGCTCAAAACGGCTGGTTTTCTCCAGTGGAGAGTGAAGGCGAAATACTGCCTACCACGATTTACGAGGAGACAACTCATGACTGACGAGCAAAAAAGTAAAATTAATGATATGCGCACCAGTGGTCACAGCTATGCGGAGATTGCAGATGCGCTTGGAATGTCCAGGGACACAATTAAAAAGCACTGTCAGCGGCACCCGATACCTATCACTCCCACTGCTGCCTCCGATGCTCTGCACTGCAAATTCTGTGGTGCGGATATTCCTATTGTCCAAGGAAGAAAGCAGCCGCAGTTCTGCTCCACGACATGCCGCAGAGCCTGGTGGAAAGCACATCCTGACAGCGGAACGCGAAAAGCCTATTACACTATCGTCTGTGCCGGATGCGGTCAGGAATTTCAATCCTACGGCAATGCCCGACGGAAATACTGCTCTCACGACTGCTATATTCGCAGCCGCTTCAAAGGTGGTGTTTCAGATGAATGAGGAACAATTTGAAGCGGAAAAAGACTATCAGGCATCTATGATATGCTTCAAGCAGATGCTCGAAAACGGCAAAATCACGCAGGAGGAACACGAGCAAATTGATACAATTCTACTCGAAAAATACCGGCCGTTATTGGGTACATTATTCTGCGATAATCGCTTGACTTAAGCGGCGTTTAGAGTGATGTATATAGCGGAAGGAAGTGATTTTATTGAAGAAAGTAACGAAATTAGAGTCGTCCGTTCCTGTAATGCCGGAGCGAAAAAAGGTCGCAGCCTACGCACGAGTTTCAATGGAAACAGAGCGGCTCCACCACTCGCTTTCCGCACAGGTCAGTTATTATCGTACGATTTGTCCCCACTTCCATAATTTTGTCCCCACCTGAACTCAGGCACATAAGCTATCGCCAAATTGTATTAAAAGTTGAGTGGGAATTTCGAAAATATTCAGGAATACTATAACGAAGACTATAAGTGGAGAGCAATACAGGTTTTTTCAGAGCGAGGAGTGACTTCTTCCATAGACAAGAAATTTTTTATTGCCTTAGAAGAGGCCTTCTCAGTGGGGAGCAATCTTCTTTATTATACAAATAAGGACACATTGCTCCGCTTAAACCGGTTATATGAGAAGGAAATGCGGGATTTATTTAATAAGCTAGAGCAAGGGGATGACAATAATCTTGAGGAACGAATCACGGCCTTTATAGGAGGAACGGACGAACTCAGAAAACGGGATCAATCAAGAAAGTGGCAAAAGTCTCGCATTTATATTACACAAGCAGAGGTGGAATTCAGCAGGGAAATGCAAAAGTGCTATCATCTTTACGTTGTTTTTCTTAATGAAAGAGCTAAAAAATGTGATTACACGATTTTCGAAGGCGATGTTACAGGAAAACCGTTGTCTTTAAAGTATAGCCAAGATGCTGAACGATATGTCCTTGCGTTTGATAAGCCGTGATTTGTGTCCCGGCAGCCGGTTTCACGACCGCCATAGTAAATCCGGGATTAGGAAGTAGGGGATACCCACAGTCTTTTCCAGAGTCCTTTCCCGCAACCTATCGCAAATTCTCATATTTCGCCCCATATACGCCCAAAACCCCAGTCTTGTTTGAACAAAACTGGGGTTTAGAGACAGACTGCGGTGTTCAATTGTATATCGGTCGGCTCCGATAGATGTCCTGATAGAATTAAATCCTGCGAATCCATGTGCGTTTGCCTGGATTTTGTGTGTCCAATCAGAAACCTAGTCAAGAGCCGTAACAGTATTCATGGCTGCGTCCTTTTCCAGCAGTTCTTTTTCAGGAACGCCGCGATCACCGAGATGTCCTCCCCCTCGTAGTATTTTACAAGCAGCCGCTTAAATTCCGGCACATGGCTTTCTGGAATCACCAGGAACCCCCCGCCATGGGCAATCAGGTAGTGATTCGCAAAAATGACAGCCGCCCGTTTGTTCCCATCCAAAAAAATCTGCGTTTTCATGCAATACAAGCATAGCCAAATGGCAATGTTGATGGCGTCATCGGCTTGTTCCGTAATCCTCCGAATTTGCTCCTTTACATCCACCTCGATGGGCAGCGGAGGCACATAGGATGAACCGCCAATGGACACAGGTACCCCACGAATCCGGCCTCCCTCCGCAAAAAAGCCCTCATTGACCAGCTTTGCAATATGACTAATCATATAGTAGTCGCTGTGTATGGCAATAAAGTCCCGGTCCAGTATAAACTCCCATTCGTGCTTCAGATTCAAAAG
>JAJQHZ010000128.1 GCA_021199475.1 Lachnospiraceae bacterium | reverse complement strand
CTTTTATGGAGCGGCGACAGAAAAATAAGGGAAACTCTCCTCTTGACAAACACGCTTCTGTATGACAAAATATAGTACGTTCGAAACTAAACAACCACAAGATATAGTTTTGCGCCGATGGAAGAGAAGACAGGGGCAGGAAGGATTCTTTTTAATGATTCACAGTATTATCAAGCGGGACGGCAGGGTCGTCCTTTATGAGCAGAATAAGATTGCGGCAGCGATCCTGAAGTCGCTGCAGGAGACGAAGGAGGGAGACGCTTCGGACGCGGCCCGGGTGGCCAACGATGTACAGCGGGAGCTGGAGGCGTTGTTCCATGACGAGTCTCCGACGATTGAAAATATTCAGGACATG
This sequence comes from Lachnospiraceae bacterium, assembly GCA_021199475.1. GTDB lineage: Bacteria > Bacillota > Clostridia > Lachnospirales > Lachnospiraceae > Choladousia. The sequence continues at coordinate 19,271 of JAJQHZ010000128.1, read as the reverse complement.
GTGGAGCGGCAGCTCATGAACCATGGCTTTGGTGCCTCAGCGAAGGCGTATATTCTTTACCGCGCGAACCGTACCCGCGCGCGGGAGGCTAAAACGTCTCTGATGAAGACGATTGACGAGATTACAAACATTGACGCGCTGATCAGTGATATGAAGCGGGACAATGCAAACATCGACGGGAATACGGCGATGGGCAGCATGCTGCAGATTGGGAGCGCAGGGGCGAAGGCATACAATGAGCTTTATCTGCTGCGCCCGGAGCATGCGAAGGCGTATCGGGAGGGAGATATCCACATCCATGATTTTGATTTTTATTCCCTGACGACGACCTGCTGCCAGATCGATATTCTGAAGCTGTTTCATGGCGGATTTTCGACCGGGCACGGCTATCTGCGGGAGCCGCAGAGCATTCAGAGCTATGCCGCGCTGGCAGCGATTGCGATTCAGTCGAATCAGAACGACCAGCACGGGGGCCAGTCGATTCCGAATTTTGACTATGCGATGGCGGAAGGCATCATAAAGACGTTCCGCAAGGAGTTTACCCGGATGCTGGCGCTGGCGGTCGAGGATCTGCAGGATCTGGATGATGCCCTGGAAGCAATGAAGGCGGCGGTGAAGACTGCCGAGGAGATCACCGGTGAGACCGCGCGGCTGGAGAACCGCCCGGAATTTGATCAGGCGGTCGCGGAAGCGATTCAAAAAAGTATGTCGTTGTCGGCGGAGGATGCCGTCTGGGTGACGGACCGTGCCCGGAAGAGAGCCGTTCGGGCGACGAACCGCGATACGTACCAGGCCATGGAGGGGTTTGTGCACAACCTGAACACCATGCACTCCCGGGCTGGCGCGCAGACGCCGTTTTCGTCGATCAACTATGGCACGGACACCACGCCGGAGGGTCGTATGGCGATCCGCAACGTACTGCTGGCGCTGGACGCGGGACTCGGACACGGGGAGACCTGTATTTTCCCAATCCATATTTTTAAGGTCAAAGAAGGCGTCAATTACAACGAAGGCGATCCGAACTACGACCTGTTTCGTTTAAGCTGCAAGGTCAGCGCAAAGCGGCTGTTTCCGAATTTTGTTTTCCTGGATGCGCCGTATAACATCAAATATTACAAGCCGGGTCACCCGGAGACTGAGGTGGCGACCATGGGCTGCCGCACCCGTGTCATGGGAAATGTCTACGATCCGACAAGAGAGATTGCCTATTCGCGCGGGAATCTGTCGTTTACGTCGATCAATTTGCCGCGGCTGGCGATTGAGAGCGTCGAGAGCGTGAAGATGGAAACGCCGTCTCGCTGTGATTCGGAGGCAGAATATAGCGGCCATTCGCAGAATGACGTGCGTTTGAATGACGCTGCTGAGAAGGTCTTCTATGAAAAGCTGGATCGGATGCTGGAGCTGACGATGCAGCAGCTGCTGGACCGGTTTGAGATTCAGGCGGAAAAATGTGTCTACAATTTCCCATTCCTGATGGGGCAGGGCATCTGGCTGGATTCCGATAAGCTTGGTCCGAGGGACAGTATTCGGGAGGTTCTGAAGCACGGAACACTTTCGATCGGTTTTATCGGCCTCGCAGAGACCCTCACGGCGCTCTATGGGAAGCACCACGGCGAAAGCGAAGAGATGCAGGAGAAAGGCCTGGCGATCATCGGCCACATGCGCGAGTTCTGCGACCGGAAGTCGCAGGAGCTGAAAATGAACGTCACACTTCTGGCGACCCCGGCAGAGGGACTTTCCGGGCGGTTTATCCGGATCGACCAAAAGCGCTATGGCAGGATTCCGGGAGTCACTGACCGGGAATACTATACGAACAGCTTCCACATTCCGGTCTGGTATCCGATTTCTGCCTATGACAAGATCCGGCTGGAGGCACCTTATCACGCGCTCTGCAACGCCGGGCATATCAGCTACGTGGAGCTGGACGGCGACACAACAAAGAACGTAGAGGCTTTTGAGACCGTCGTGCGCTGGATGCATGACTGCGGCGTCGGCTATGGCAGCATCAACCATCCGGTAGACCGCGATCCCGTCTGCGGTTATGTGGGCGTGATCGGAGATGTCTGCCCGCGGTGCGGCCGCCGGGAAGGCGAATCCATCGCCCCGGAGCGGATCGATGAGCTGAAAAAGATGTACCCGGAGATGCCGGCATTTCAGGGGATTGAGTGAGATTAGAGAAGCAGTATCAAAGGACTGCAATGATGCGGCTCAAAGGAACAGTAATGTGGCGATCCTTAGGTTTGAGATGGTGTGATTGAGAACCACACGGGTGAAAGACAGGAAAGTAAGACAGAAAAGAAAAACAGAATAGAAAAAACAGAAAAGAAAGAAAAGGAAGAAAAGGAAGAAAAGGAAGGAGGCCACAATTATGGCAGTGAAAATGAATGTAGAAGAAAAAATGGGGCAGGGAGTTGGCTTTGAGCGGATTCGGCGCATCACGGGCTACCTGGTAGGAACGATGGATAAGTGGAATGACGCGAAACGCGCCGAGGAGCGCGACCGGGTGAAGCACGGGGTGTCCCATGCTTGACCTTGCCGGTATTGTCAGTGACAGTATTGTAGACGGGCCTGGGATTCGCACGACGATCTTCTGTCAGGGCTGTCCGCACCACTGTCCCGGCTGCCAGAACCCGGAGACCTGGCCGTTCGGCACCGGCACGGCGATGGAGCCGGAAACGGTCGCCGGGATTGTCCGGCAGAATCCGCTTGTCCGCGGCGTCACCTTTTCGGGCGGCGAGCCATTTGCGCAGGCAGAGGAATTCGCCCGGCTTGGCAGGATGCTGAAAGCAGACGGGTACGAAATCGCAGCCTACACAGGCTTTCTGTTTGAGGAACTTCTGAAGGGAACCCAGGAACAGCGCGAGCTTCTGGAAACAATCGATGTGCTGATCGACGGCCCCTTTCTGATGAAGGAGAAAAGCCTCGAACTGAACTTCCGCGGCAGCCGGAATCAGCGGATCCTGGATGTACCGGAAAGCCTGAAAACAGGCGCCGCAGTGCCGCAGAAAAGTCTGCGGTGGCTGGGGGAATATGAATGATTTGAAAGCTTCAAGGCCTGCAGGAAGCAGGCGGCAACGAAGGAAACATACAGAGCACTTATCGAAAGAGATCGCGGTATTTCCTTGCGGAATATGCGGTCTTTTTTTGGATGCGCAGAGCTGCGTAAGAAGTTTTCCGGCTGAAGCCGGACGCAGCTCGCGCGGGCAAGCAGGACCCGGATAAACCGCCTCCTGTCGATTGCTCTGGAAGAAGATATGCAGTATGAATGGTTGTGTTTCCTGCATATTTATGATACAGTTAGAAAAAAGAAAAGGGAGATGTTGTGATCCTATGAAGCAGCAAAACGGGACATATCAGACATATGATATTATGCACCTGGACCGCAGGGCAGCCCGGATTGATTCCTCCGGGCACTGTCGTATTTACTATCGGTCGTTTCTGCCATACAATTTATATCTGGATGCCGAAAACGATGACATTGATACGTTGGTAGATAATCTGACGAACTTTTATTACTGGTGTGCCACGAGGGTTCTCACGCTGGATCGAACATACGCCAAAGAAATCCTGAACAGTATCGGTATGCGGCAGGCGGTCACGGACAGAGAACGGGCCCGGATCGCTCTTTCCTACCGCTGTGTGTCGCTGACGGATGTATTTTGGGTAAAGCGCTCGGATGAGAGGGTGCTGTTTTCGGATATAAACCTGTATGACAATCATTTAAGCAATGCATTTATGGACATTGCACTTCGGGGAAAACAGTATTCGGTGGACGGCTGCAGCCTGGCGAGAGATTTGTCCACAGACGGCTGCTTCCCGAAGGCATGGAAGAGAGAAGCAGAAGGCTTTCGGCTTTTTAAGGACGGCGGCGGACAGGCTGTGGAGCGGGAGCTGCTCGCAAGCAGAATCTGCCGCTGCTTTAATGTCGATCAGGTTCTCTATGAGGAGGATTATTTTGACGGAGAACGCGTCTCGGCCTGCGAAAGTATCACGTCGAAGGACTATTCGATTGCGCCCATGGAGGCGTTTCAGGTTTATGAGCTGAATCACAATCGGGATGTGCAAAGTAGCGTTCTGCGGATGGACCACCATAATTATTATATGATGAACATCATTGATTATCTGGTAGGAAATACGGACCGCCACTGGGGCAACTGGGGCGTGCTGGTGCGAAATCAAGATAACCGTCCGGTCCGTCTGCACCCTCTGATGGATTTTAATCAGGCATTTCACAGCTATGACACGCTGGAGGGAGCGAACTGCCAGACTCTGTTTGGCAGAAAAGCGAGCCAGCGGGAGGCTGCCATAGAGGCCGTGCAAACGAACGGCCTGCATCAGATCCGGGAGGTGGAGCAGTCCTGCTTCGAGGAAATGCCGGAGACGTATGGGATGTTTTGCAAGCGGCTGGCGTGTCTGAGGGCGGCGGATGCGGCTCAGCGGCAGTGATAAAGGATAAAGGAAACATACAGTAAATTATCGAAAGAGATCGCGGTACTTCCTTGCGGAATACCCGGTCTCTTTTGCTTTATATTGAAATAATCGTACATTTAAAAGAAAAGCGTATTGAAATAATCATACTTTCGGGCTAAAATATAGGGGTGTCTGTAGTGTGTGAAAGGTATGTAATCAGAATGCGGAGGTTTTATGTTTAAAAGGAAAGTATATGATCAGCTTTTGGAATGAAAAAAAGAATGGGATGGGAGATATGCCTGTTTGCTCGAAGGCGCCAGACGAGTGGGCAAAACAACGATTGCAGAGGAATTTGCACGTAATGAGTATGACTCTTATATTTTGATTGATTTTTCAAACATTAAAAGACAGGATTATTCTGAAGGAAAAGAAGTGTGCCAGTATGGAAAATTCCGACAACAGGACAATTAAAAGACAGATAAAGTCCAAAAGACAGCAATTGGCGTTAAAATATGCTTTTGAAAAAATCAAAAATTCTCCGGTTCTGCCTTATATTAATGCTGTATATCTGTTTGGCAGTTGTGCAAGGAGAGAAGAAAAATTTTCCAGTGACGTGGATCTCCTGATGGAAATTGATTGCAATTTCCCGAAGAATTCCGAACTGAAAATGGAGTTAATTAAACTAAAATCTGCAGTCTCCTCGGACGATATTGATGATCCGAAAACAGATTTAAAAATCGTAACCGGCGATGAGTGGAAAAGAAATAAGATGCTCTTTTATAGAAATATCCGAGAGGAGGGTATACAAATATGGCCCTGAATAATTATTTCGATTTTGCAGATGACGATTTTCGCTATTTTAAGCATAATTATGATGATGGTTTTATAGCGAATTCAATGGGAGCGCTTGCACAGTCTGTTTGCGAAAAATATATGAAGCACATTATATCGGAATATTATAATCCGGACAATCCGGCTGATTTTAATCGAATGAACAGCATGCTGAGAACACATAGTCTGACGAATTTGATCAACTTTCTTCGTAATAAGATGGGTATTGAGTTTTCGGATATCTGTGAGTCTGAAATGCGCATGATAGACGGTTTCTATTTTTCAACGAGATATCCGGGTGATGACAGTATTGAATTAGACAAACGAGGATTAGAACACTGTATGCGGGCAATTCGGTCCTGCAGAGAAGAGACAATAGATATATGTACGAAACAAAATAAGCAAAATGTATAAATGATGCATGAAATGCCATAGAAAAGAAACCCGAAAACTTTTCTATGGCTTATTTTTTACGGAAGCAGGTCACGGTATTTCCCTGGATAGGAAAGAAGTTTCTGGTATTCATCCTCAAAAAGGACAATGCGGATGCCGGAACGGTGGGTTCTGCGATGCTTACCGGTGTTGCATCAGGAAGGCGGAGATTTTATCTTTAAAAGGAAAGTATATGATCAGATTTTGGAATGGAAAAAAGAATGGGACGGGAGGTATGCCTGTCTGCTCGAAGGAGCCAGACGGGGGGCAAAACAACAATCGCAGAGGAATTTGCGCGTAATGAATGCTGTTTTTCTTTACAGAGAAATTGACACCACACAGGGAAACGAGTAAAATAAAATCGGATTTAAAAAAACTCGGAATTTTCCGACCTGATAAGATTCAAACATTGGCAATATTTTCGATATTTTACCGGAGGTGACAGAGATATGTATATCAAAAGACATATGGAAGGACAGATTCTGGAGGCCTCCCGCCAGTATCCCGTTGTGATGGTGTGCGGACAGCGCCAGGTCGGTAAGTCCACGATGCTGAACCATCTGCGGGAAAGTGGCCGCAGATATGTTACTTTGGATGATATGAATGCGCGGCAGCTTGCCATGCAGGATCCGGGATTGTTTTTTGAAACCTATGGCGCTCCGCTTTTGATAGACGAATTTCAGAGGGTGCCGTCCTTGCTGTTGGAATTGAAACGAATCATCGACCAGCTCTCTCTGAATGGAGAAGAGGTCAATGGCAGATACTGGCTGACCGGATCGCAGAAATTTTCTATGATGAAAGGCGTCTCCGAGTCTCTGGCCGGGCGGGTGGCAGTGTTTGATTTGTCGGGGCTTTCTGCGGCAGAGATTGAGGGGCGTCCTGCGCAGTTGTTTCATCCCTCGCTGGATTCGCTGCGTGCGCGCAGCCAGAATCGTGCGCCGAAAAATATCCACCAGGTTTTTGAACAGATCTTCCGAGGCGGAATGCCGAAGCTGGCTGCGGCCGATATTGACCGGGAACGCTACTATATGGACTATGTGAATACCTATCTTGAGCGGGACATCCGTGATCTTGCTCAGGTTGGCAAGCTGAGCGCTTTTTATGACTTTCTGGTATTTATGGCCGCCAGGACGTCCGGCGAGCTGCGCTATGATGAGATTGCAAACGCGATCGGAGTATCCGCACCGACCGCCAGAGCCTGGGTTTCCATACTGGAACAGTCGGGCGTTATTTATATTCTCAGACCCTATTTTTCGAATGTGACCAGCCGTCTGGTAAAGACCCCCAAGGTATATTTTCTGGATACCGGACTTGCGGCGTATCTTTGCAGGTGGCCCACCGCGCAGACTCTGGAAAGCGGAGCGATGGACGGCGCTTTTTTTGAGACCTGGGTGGTTTCAGAGATTGTAAAAAGCTATTATAATGCGGGGAAACGCCCGGATTTATACTATTACCGCGATGTGGATAAAAAAGAACTGGATCTTTTGATCCCTGAGGGAGATAAGCTGTATCCGATAGAGATTAAAAAAAGCAAAGCCCCGGCTCACCCGGATAAAAATTTTAAGGTACTGGAAAAATTTCACATGGATATACAGCCTGGTATTATTTTGTGTATGTGTGATGAGATCCTGCCTTATAATAGACAGACCTGGCTGGTGCCGGTGTCTGTGCTGTAAAAGACTTACCGCTTTTGCAATTGGCAATGGGCTGTGAATAGAATGTGAGGGGATTTTATGAAGCAGCAAAACGGGACATATCAGACATATGATATTATGCACCTGGACCGCAGGAAATTGCTCTTGGCACCTCCTGTACTTCATCAAAAATGATTAGGGTATCTTCCGGTGTGATCGCTACTCCGGTCTCAATATTGATCATCTGTAGAATTCTTGGTACATCATAATCCTGATCAAAGATCTGGCGTATACGTACATCGCTGTACGCATCATAAGCCTTCACCTCTTTCTATAGGACTTTGTATACACTTTTTTGAAGGAATATCAAGATGATATATACAAAAAAAATGAAGGAAAAGGATGGGAGAAGCTACATTTATTGCTTTTGCTGAAGAAGCTGCGGCTGGGAATTCTGATCAATTTCAGATATTCTATAAAAGAATAACCAGAAATAGATATAAAGTATTTGCAATCCGACCCTTCCCGATTTAGAATAGAAGCAACGAGGAGGATTGTCACGGATGGCAGAAGCGAATAATGAGGCACAGTGTTTTTATGAAAATCTGGTAGACATCGGCTTTGGAGAGGAAATGATTTCCCGCTGTATCCTGCTGAAAAACGAAGGGCGCAAGAAGGAATTGCTGATCACGCTGCAGGGCAGCCGCCGGGATCTGCTGGAAACGATACACACAGAACAGAAAAAGCTGGACTGCCTGGATTATCTGGTGAACTGGCTGAGAAAAAAGGGAGACAGCTGCATATAAATTTTAAGAAAGGACGAAATCACGATGAATGAACAGCTTACTTTAACACAGGAATGGGACAAGACGTTCCCAAAGAGCGACAAGGTCAATCACAGGAAGGTGACCTTTCACAACCGCTACGGTATCACTTTGGCCGCGGACCTCTATGAGCCGAAGGAGATGGAAACGCCTCACCCGGTTTGTCCGGCGGCAGGCAGCAGCGATCACGAAAATGTTTCGCATTGCACGGCTGCTGTGAAGGGACAGCTCCCGGCCATCGCCGTGTGCGGCCCGTTCGGCGCGGTCAAAGAGCAGGCGGCCGGCCTGTACGCGCAGACGATGGCGGAACGGGGCTTTCTAACGATTGCCTTTGACCCGTCGTACACTGGCGAGAGCGGCGGAGAGCCCCGTTACATGGCTTCTCCGGATATCAATACCGAGGATTTTATGGCGGCAGTGGACTTCCTTTCGGTACAGGAAAATGTGGATCCGGAGCGGATCGGGATTATCGGCATCTGCGGCTGGGGCGGCATGGCGCTGAACACAGCGGCCCTGGATACCCGCGTGAAGGCGACGGTTGCCTCTACCATGTACGACATGACCCGCGTGAATGCCAACGGTTATTTTGACAGCGAGGATAGTGAGGAAGCGCGCTACGAAAAGCGCAAGGCGCTCTGCGCGCAGCGCATTGCTGATTACAAAAATGGCAGCTATGCCCTGGGCGGCGGCGTGGTGGATCCGCTGCCGGAGGATGCGCCATTCTTTGTGAAGGATTACTATGATTATTATAAAACGGAGCGCGGCTATCATCCCCGCAGCCTGAACTCCAACGGTGGCTGGAATGTGACCGGCTGTCAGTCCTTTTTAAATATGCCGATTCTGCAGTACAGCCAGGAAATCCGCAGCGCCGTCCTTGTTATCCACGGAGAAAAGGCCCATTCCTGCTATTTCAGCAGGGACGCCTTTGCAAAGCTGACAGGCGACAACAAGGAGCTGATGATTATTCCGGGAGCCGTCCATACCGATCTCTATGACCAGACGGACATCATTCCATTTGATAAGATGGAAGAATTTTTCGGAACGTATCTGAAATAAGGATGTAAAACTGCTGCAGAGGAAAATTGAATTTCACAGTGTAAGGGCAGCCCATAGCGGCTGCCTTTTTCATGCGCAGGGCAGCGTTTCTGCACTTCGTTTCGATCAGATGAAAAATATGAAAAAAAGCTTGAAAAACATATACTAATAATATATAATGTATTCAATAAATAAAACAAAAGAGGTTATATCATACACGCTGAAATAAACGATTGCAAATTAATTTGGCGTCAGGAGGGGAAAGGATGATGTATGAATACAGAGGAAGTCGCTTTGAGTTGGAGGAAATAGATTCCTGGCCGCGAAAAGGGAGGCGCTATCAGATTACGGATATAGAGACAGAATCCTCTGACCTGTGGCTTCCGGATACCTATGGAGACGGCCGCGTGGATAGCTGGGAAATGAAAGAAGAGGATATACTGTGGCCGGGCGAACACGCCAGAAAGAGGTCTTTTTCCGATGTGCGTGTCCTTCACATTCCAAAAGGAATAACGGAGATTCGTATCCGAAATGACCTTTTCCCGAAGCTGGAGCGTGTGGAGATTGATGAGGAAAATGAGATATTCTCGACGGATGGACGTCTCATTTTCGCAATGGAATCGAGAAATTATTATGGAAAAAAAGAAAAGCGGCTGAAGTACTGTCCGGTATGCACAGGGGATGTCGTTGAGATTCCGGAAGATGTGAAGGGGATTTCCGCAAACGCTTTTTCCGGGACGCGATACAGGCAGATTCGGTTTCCTGAAACAGAGATTGATATTGACCTGCAGGCATTCGATGGTTCTGTCTGGCTGTCTGGGGAGGTTTATCCCATCGTGATTGGGGATATGCTGTACAAGATTGACCCCAAAGCAGATTGCCTGGAGATACCGGGGACGGTGCGCCGGATTCATGCCGGACTTTTTAGCTGGAATTGCCAGACGAAAAAGATTATAAGTCCTTTTTTGCCGAACCTGACGGTAATTACGGAGCTCAATAAAGCAAATTGCTGCCGATCATTGGAGATCACATCCGCACAGGCGAATATCAATCTGCGGAATTTAAGAAAACTGGAAAGCCTGGAAGAAGTATCTGTCGCTTCTGGCCACAAACGGTTTCAGACCATAGAAGGTGTGATTTTTTCGGCGGACGGGAGGAAGCTGGTGTATTATCCGAGCGCAAAGCGGGATATACGATATGTGATTCCGGATGGCGTGCAAAAGATAGAAGAATCTGCCTTTGCTTCTCAGAAATATCTGAAAGAGATTGTTATGCCGGAGAGTGTCTGCTCGATCGGCACCAGAGCCTTCTATGCGTGTGAATCGCTGGATACGGTTCGGTTTTCACCGAACATACGGGAAATTCCCGATTCGAACGCTTATCAAAAGGGAGGTGTTTTTGAGGGCTGTGACAGTCTGAAGCGGATTGAGATGCCGGAAGGCCTGACGTATCTCGGCAGTTTTGCCTTTTACAAAAGCGGATTAAGGGAGATCACATTTCATTCCCATTTGCAGCAGATTGGAGAATACGCTCTGATGGCCAGACAATTGACCGTCGTCTATCTCCCGGAATCTGTGAACCGAGTGGGTAAGGGGGCTTTGTTCTATGTAAAACACGTGTATGCCTATGAGGGAAGCGCAAAGGGCTTAATCAGCGCCGTCAATGCGGTGGAACCTGATATGAAAGACAAAAGCGCGAATGTGGTCTGGACCCGGTTTGAGGTGACGGTTCTGCATAGAAAGAGTGAACAGCAGGAGGAGCTGCTGATTCCCGGAAGTCTGACAAGGAGTGCTGCCTATCATCTGGATATGGCCTGGAACAGCGAGCAGATTGATTACGAGGAGTACGATGAATGCCTGGATAAAATCAATAATTCTGCAGAAAAGCTGGAGTTTGCCAGAAGAGGAATCCTGCGCCATCGGACGGGGGAAGAAAATGTCTATACAGAGTATATTCGCCGGATGTCCTATAAGATTGGCACCGGACTACTGGAGGACGGAAAAGAAAAAGAATTTCTGAGCTTCCTGAAGATGGATTATCTGTCGGCGGAATCTCTTGTAAAACTGCTCAGGCTCAGCAATCAAAAGGGGATGACCGTTTGCTCTGCGTATATCATGGAGATGCAGAACAAGAAAGAGAAAAAACGCGCGGGATTCCGGCTGTGAGGATAACAGATGGAAAAGATAAAATACAGGAAGATTGCTGCGGAGGTATTTGAAACCTGCCGGAATCAGATTTATTTTCAGCTTCGGTATCTGGAGCATGCGATTTTTTACCTGAGACCAGAGGAGAAAGAAAATACATCGATCGGCAGCGATGGAAAAAAGCTGTACTATGGAGCGGATTTTTTGCTGCAGCGGTATTTGCAGTCACCGGATGCAGTGGATTGTGATTACCTGCATACGATATTCCACTGTCTTTATCAGCATCCGCTGCAGGCGAATGGCTATGACAGGCGGTATTGGGATCCGGCGGCCGATATCGCAGTGACGGATGTGATTGGAGAATTGCTGCTGACGCAGATCACATGTGAAATACCGGCGCAGTGCTTTACTGTAATCGCGCGCCTGAAGAAGGAAGTACCGATGATGTCCGCTCCGCATATTGCACGATATCTGATGATGGAGGAAGAAAAGCTGGAGGAAACCCTCGGCTTAAATTTAGAAGAAATAGGAAAGCTGTTTGTCAGAGATGATCATGCCTTCTGGAATTATCGGAAGAATTCGGGTACAAAGCCGCGGCAGAATCCGGAGACGGAGCAAAAATCCAGCGGAGAGCGGACGAAGAATAAGATGCCTGCTGACATGAATGAGATGTCTGTTGACACACCTGGCAGGTCCGCCGCTTCAGAACCGCAGACAGAAGCAAAAGCGGAACAGAAAGCAGAATCGGGATCAGGATCAGAAAATGATTCACGCCCGGAAATGAATTTGGGAGTGAAGTCAGAGGAAACTTCAGAGGAAGCTTCAGAAGAGGATGCGGGGGTTATGTCTGGCTTCGGTACAGGAATGGGGCCCGAGTCGGAGACTCAGCTCAGAGAAGATTGGAACGAGATTGCGGAGAATGTGATGCTGAGTGCACAGAGCTTTGCAAAATCACGGGGCGATCTGCCGGGCTGTATGGTACAGACCTTGCAGCGGCTGACGCGGGAAACGTATGATTACACGGATTTCCTGAAAAAGTTCGCCGTTCTGGAAGAATGCATGAAGCTGAATCCGGACGAATTTGACTATCTCTATTATCTGTATGGATTGAACCGGCTGGGGCGAATCGCGTTGGTTGAACCCCTGGAGTATAAGGAAGAATATCTGGTACACGACTTTGTGATTGCTATTGATACGTCCGGCTCCTGCAGCGGCGCGCTTGTACAGCGTTTCCTGAATAAAACATACAATATTCTGAAAAGCACGGAGAGCTTTTCCAGAAAGGTTGTGATTCATCTGATTCAGTGTGATTGCGTGATTCAGGATGATGTGGTGATTGAAAGTCTGGATGATCTGGAATCCTACACGGAGCATCTGGAGATAAAGGGACTGGGAGGCACGGATTTTCGGCCTGTTTTTGCTTATGTAGATGAGCTTTGTGCGAAAAAAGCTTTTCGGGATTTGCGTGGGCTGATTTATTTTACAGATGGGTATGGTGTTTTTCCGGGGCGCCCGCCGAGATACAGGACGGCTTTTGTGTTTGTGGACAGAGAGGATCAGGTGCAGGTGCCGCCCTGGGCGATGCGGATGTATCTGAATTCCGAATGCTGTTAAGCGTCTGGGGAATGATTTTTGTACAATAGGGAAATGATTTTTACGCCCTGTTTTATTCAGGAAAAGAGCCTGAGAGCAGGCTCGTCATAATCCCATTCGCTTCAGAACAAGGTGCAAGGCTGCAAAAACAGCGAGTTAACAGAATAGAAAATGGAGACAAATATGAACATTAAAGAAGCAAAGGAAGAAATCCGGCGGGCCGTCGAGGTATATCTGGATAAGAATGAATTTGGAGAATATACGATTCCTGTTTCAAAGCAGCGACCGATTTTTATGGTGGGAGCACCGGGAATTGGAAAGACAGCGATTATGGAACAGATCGCTTCGGAACTGGATATAGCGCTTGTTTCATATTCTATGACCCATCATACCAGACAGAGCGCTCTGGGACTTCCAGTGATTGAGTCGAAAGAATATGATGGGAAAAGCGTTACCGTATCGGAATATACGATGAGTGAGATTATAGCTGCTATTTATCAGGTGATGGAGGCATCCGGAAAAAAAGAGGGGATTCTCTTCCTGGATGAGATCAACTGCGTGTCCGAGACGCTCGCGCCTGCGATGCTTCTTTTTCTGCAGTACAAAATATTCGGGAACCGACAGATTCCGAGAGGCTGGGTAGTAGTAACGGCCGGGAATCCCCCGCAGTATAATAAATCCGTAAAGGAGTTTGATGTGGCGACGATGGATCGCCTGAGGCGTATTGATGTCACAGAGGATTTTGGCGTGTGGAAGCAGTATGCGTATCACCAGGGGGTACATGACGCGGTCATTGCGTTTCTGGAGCTCAATCGGCAGTGGTTTTACTCTATTCAGGAATCGGTGGATGGCACCCGTTATGTGACCGCCAGAGGCTGGGAAGACTTATCCACCGCGATGCGGATTTATGAGAAAAAGGGCTTCCCGGTGGACAAAGGTCTGATTGGGCAGTATCTTGCAGACGACGAGATTGCGCGGAAATTCCATGTCTATTATCAGCTTTATAAAAAATACCAGTCCGACTATCAGATTGAGGACATTCTGGATGGCACGATCACTGACGAGATTTTCAAACGGGCGAAAGAGGCCAGAATGGACGAGCGTTTTTCCATTCTTGGGCTGCTGCTTGGGCGGTTGAATGATGGATTCCGCGCATCCATGAGCCGAAATCGCAGCCTTCTTCTGGTGGTAAAAGCCCTGCGCGCAGTGAAAAAGCTGGATAAAGAAAAGAAAATCGCAGGCCTGGCGGACACGGAATATCTGGCGGATTTACTGGAAGACGAAGCGCAAAGCCTGCGTACTCGTTTGGAGGAGCAGACCGCCGCGAACAGTGTTACAGCGCAGATCAGGAGCGAATATCTTCTGGCAATTCAGATTTTGAATGAATACGCGCAATACGCCGGAGATACGAAAGTGGATAGAAGTACAAAAGAGTCAGGAAAGAATAATAAAAACGGCAGCAGTGCGGATGGCACAGGAAAGGAAACGAAGGTGGATGGCTTTGCAAAAATCAAAAAAAGATTTGATAAAGAAGCCAGGCAGCATGAAAAAGACGCGAAAAATCTCGCGGCTCAACTGGAGCATGCCTTTTCTTTTATCGAAAAGGTATGGGGAAATACGCAGGAAATGGTATTGTTTGTGACGGAACTCACGACCGGGATGGACAGCCTGGAATTCATCGAGCAGTGGGGCAGCGAGTCTTATTTCCGATATAATCAGGAGCTTCTCACTTATGATCAGAGAGAGCGGCTAAGCGCGGAAATCCAGGAGTTGATGGAAGAGTAAAGAACGATTCCCCGGTTCGGGCGAGCGCTGGTAAGGCATATCCCATGCGAAGCGTGGGATGCCCGCATCCACAATCAGAGATTGTGGACATAACCCGGCGAGGGTCATCCGGGAATCAGCCATTGTTTTCGCCAAACTGCTCTTTCAGCCGCTCAATCAGCCGCTCTGCAATCGGGGTAAAGACCTGGTATTTTTTCCAGATGATATACATCTTCGTCTCCAGCTTCGGAGAAAGAGGCCGAAAACACAGGCCGTTTTCAGGGCTGACATCCGCCAGGCGGTCGAAGACCAGCAGGCATCCCAGCCCTTCCTTCACAAATACAGAGCCATTATAAAACAGGTTGACGGTTCCTACGATATTCAGCTGATCGACCGCCTCGCCGCACCATCTTGGAAGGTCCGTGCGGATCGACTGAGGGGAAATAATGAGCGGAAGACCTTGGATATCTTCCAGACAGATCTCTGTTTTCTGCGCCAGTGGATGGTCCGTTCGCATTAAAAGCCCCCAGGTGTCGCCGCCCGGCAGGGAGAGGTAATTATACCTTGAAAGGTCGGGCGGTTCTACAATGACCGCGAAATCGGAGAGCCCCTGCTCCAGATCATTCACCACCACACGAGTGTCTCCGCTGGTGATGTGGAACCGCAGTCCCGGATACTGCTGGCGAAAATCTTTAATCGTACCGGCCAGATGGTGGATCAGCCACGATTCCGCGCAGCCGATTCGTACGTCGCCGCCGGTCACATCATTCAGAGACTGAAATTCTTCCACCGTCTTGTCTGCCATGTCCAGAATATCTTCCGCGCGCTTGCGGAGCAATATTCCTTCTTCCGTCAGATGCACGTTATAATTTCCCCGGACAAACAGCTTACATCCAAGCTCCGCCTCCAGCTCTTTGAGCTGCTTCGACAGGGTTGGCTGGGAAATATGCAGCGCTCTGGCCGCACCCGTAATGCTGCCCTCCCTGGCGACCTCTATAAAATAGCGTAAAACCCGCAGTTCCATCTGTGCTCTCCTTTTTCTGATTGATTGTGCCAAAACGGTTATGGATACAGTATGGTTACTTATCATTCCATTTGGTTTTATTTGATTCCATTAATTCTCGTTACTGGTTCTATTATAACATGTCCTACTCGCACAGCGAGTATGGACGAAGGCCGCGCCCCTCGCGAAGCGATTCTTTCTTGCGCGGCTCTCATTTTGGCTCTCATTATAACGCAGTTAGATATTCTAATCAAGAATTACCAGAAATAGAAACGAAGTATTTGCCATTCTTCCTGCTTCGATATAAAATAGGACTATCTCGTAAACAGGCTGAATGAAAAGGAGAAGCAGCATTGACGGGGGAAGAAATCATTGCAAACATTTTTTAGAACGTATTTGAGAGAGGAGATACCTTATGACTGATCAAAAAGTGCCCGGAATGGGCGGAAATCACTATGTACCATATGAAAACCGTACCGGAGAAGCGTCTGTCGTGTACTTCACCCGGGATCTTTCAGCGGAAGGTCTGCAGCGGATTTATGAGCGAATCGCTTCGCATATAGGCGGAAGGATTGGAATCAAGCTTCATACCGGAGAAAAGCATGGTCCCAACATTATACCGCGGCCATGGGTGCAGCAGCTGATAGAAGGCGAGCTTCCGGGTGCAGCGATCGTAGAGACCAATACCTATTATGAGGGAGACCGCTACACGACCGAATTGCACAGGGAAACGCTCAAAACCAATGGCTGGACGTTCTGCCCGGTGGATATTATGGATGAGCATGGTACTGCCATGCTGCCTGTGAAAGGCGGAAAGTGGTTCACAGAGATGTCCGTGGGAAAAGGGATCCTGGATTATGACTCTCTTCTTGTGCTGACACATTTTAAGGGGCATACGAAGGGTGGCTTCGGCGGTTCGAATAAGAATATCGGGATTGGCTGTGCGGATGGCAGGATTGGAAAGGCGATGATTCATACGACGCCAGGCTCCCCGGATATGTGGGATATTGGCAAAGAAGAATTCATGGAGCGCATGACGGAATCGACCAAGGCTGTGGTGGATCACTTTGGAGAACAGATCGCTTATATTAATGTATTGCGGAATATGTCGGTTTCCTGTGACTGTGAGGGAACAGCCGCCATGCCGGTCGTGACGCCGAACATTGGCATTGTAGCGTCGGCGGACATTCTGGCGGCTGATCAGGCGTCGGTGGATATGGTCTATGCGTTAAAAGAGCATGAACACCACGATTTGGTGGAACGCATCGAATCGCGCCACGGACTGCGCCAGCTTACGTATATGAAAGAGCTGGGCATGGGCAATGACCGCTATACTCTGATAGACATTGATCATATGGATATGGAAATCTCTATGGGAGATGCAGTAAAAGGTGTCAAACCGTTTGTGAATGAAGAATGAAAAATGTCCAGGATATTTTTATCATTTGTTTTGATTGTAGCCTTGATGTTTGTCCTGCCTGCCTGCGGAAGTGAAAGGGCAGAGGAAGAACCGGCTGTCATATCTTTGACAGAAACGGACAATATGAAGAAAACAACAGAGGATCTCATGCAGGAGAAAGACACTATGAAGATGAATGTTCAGGTTGGAAACAGTACGTTTACCGCGACGTTGGAAAGCAATGAGGCTGTAAATGCACTTATCGAGATGATGGAAAGCGGTTCAATTACGATCCGTATGAGTGATTATGCCGGATTTGAGAAAGTGGGAGCTTTGGGAACAAGTCTGTCGGCGAACGACAGCCAGACGACAACACAGGCAGGTGACATTGTTCTGTATAACAGGAATCAGATCGTTATTTTTTATGGCTCCAATTCCTGGGCTTATACCCGTCTGGGGCATATCGATGATCTGACCGGATGGGAAGACGCTCTGGGAAGCGGCGATGTGGAAGTGACATTTTCGCTGGATTAAGAGGAACTTCAGATCAGGCTGCACGAGTTTGGAAAATCATGAAAAGTGAGCGGATGAAATTACACAGCCAACCTTAAGCCGCCAGCTTTGAAAGCATAACTCACTGATAGAAACTAAGCATTTGATATAGAAACACAGAAGAATTATAAAGAAGGTATGGAACAGAAGAAAAACGGAACAGGAGGACTTTGAACATGGAAAAAATCGTACAAACAGCAGGACGGAATACCCTTGGAGAATTTGCGCCGGATTTTGCGCATTTCAATGATGATGTGCTTTTTGGAGAGAATTGGAATAATCAGGATATTGACCATAAGACGCGTTGCATTATAACTGTTGTGGCGCTTATGTCATCCGGTATTACGGATTCTTCTTTAAAGTATCATCTGGAAAACGCGAAAAAAGCAGGCGTAACCAGAAAAGAAATTGCTGCAATTATTACTCATGTTGCCTTTTACGCAGGTTGGCCAAAAGGCTGGGCAGTATTTAATATGGCAAAAGAAGTGTGGGCAGAGGAAATAGATGCGGAGCCAACTGATGCAAAAGCAGCACACGCGGCGGAGATGGTATTTCCGATTGGTGCGCCAAATGACGCTTTTGCGCAGTACTTCATCGGCCAGAGCTACCTTGCACCGGTATCCACCAGTCAGGTTGGCATTTTCAACGTGACCTTTGAGCCGGGATGCCGCAACAACTGGCACGTTCATCACGCCGATAAAGGCGGCGGACAGATTTTAATCTGCGTGGCCGGACGTGGATATTATCAGGAATGGGGAAAAGAAGCTGTGGAGATGAAGCCGGGAGACTGCATCAACATTCCGGTTGGTGTGAAGCATTGGCACGGTGCTGCGCCGGAGAACTGGTTCTCTCATTTGGCGGTGGAAGTACCGGGAGAAAACAGCTCTAATGAATGGCTCGAAGCCGTTGATGATTCATACTATATTGAAAACACAAGACATAGTATGTCATAGACAGTTAGACGGTGGATGACGGCCAGTATGGGATTTTGAAGTGACGGATAGAAGGGAGATTTTTGATATGGCAAAGAAAACGTTAGTGGCATATTTTTCTGCAAGTGGAGTGACTGCTGCTCTGGCAAAACGACTGGCAGATGCAATCGGTGCAGACCTGCATGAAATCCAGCCGGAGGTTCCTTACACAAAAGAAGACTTAGACTGGACGAATAAAAACAGCCGAAGCAGCGTGGAGATGAATGATAAGTCTTTCCGTCCACAGGTAGCAAATCGCGTGGAGAATATAGACGATTACGACATTATTTATATCGGTTTCCCGATATGGTGGTATGTGGCTCCAACCATCATCAACACATTTTTGGAGCAGTACGATCTGACTGGAAAAGAAATTATTCCCTTTGCGACATCCGGCAGCAGTGGAATGGGACGGACAAACGAAGAACTGAAGGCATCCTGCAAAGGAGCGGTTTTAAAGGAAGGCAGACGTTTCGCAGCCGATGCCGGTGCAGCAGAGCTTAAGGCTTGGGCAGAGAAAAATTGATGAACTTTTGCGATTTTGTGCGCGTGCTCCCCCCGCACCGTTCCCTGAGAGAAGCCGAACAGAGATTTGACCCGCCCCTGGGGTCTCAAAAAATTATAAAAAAATCACGAAAATGATTGACAACGTAAACCAAAGCGACTATTATATGCTTGA
>JAJQHZ010000113.1 GCA_021199475.1 Lachnospiraceae bacterium | reverse complement strand
TATCAACCACCTTTCTCGGAATTCCCTATATTTGTATTATACAGGAAGCTCGTATACTTTGCACTGCCGCATAATCGCGGCGTAATAACAGTCCGTCCGATACGGGCGGATTTTTGGCCTGATAAATTTTGCCTGGATAAAGTGATAAGCGATCACTTCCAGCGGCTGTCCGTCCTTTTCATACATGCCGAGCAGAAACAGCGGAATCATGATTACCATCATGCCCAGCGTGGCAAGGCTGATATTGCCGAGTTTCCTTAACAGGAAAAACGACGGCACCCCAATGAGCGCCGCCGAGCCGAAGCAGATCACCTGCCGTTTTGTCAGATTGAACAGGATTTTACTTTTTACCCTCGTCAGGTCACGGGGTACAGATACATAAGCAGCCAGAATTCTCCCTCCTTTCCATCAGTGCGCGTTCATCACGCTCCGTGCGAGATTCCCTGAGTGGAACAAGCTAAATACCAGAAGCACGGTATAGCCGACGACTCCCCATAACGAGGAAATCACATTGCTCGAGATGGACACTGTCTGGATCAGCACGGCGTAAATGCCCACGCAGACCAGAATCAAAAATCCCTGAAACCCCAGCGCAATCAGCGAACGCAGGTAGTTCATCCCGATCTGGCTCTGCTCCCGGTTTCCGAACGTGGCAAACGGGATCGGTGCAAGACTGGTCATCAGGTAAATCTCAATCATTCGTCCGTAGACGATAACAAAAATAACAATCGACATGGCAAACATGGTAATCCGGATCAAAAATGTCTGGAGATACAGGCCGAACAACGGGAACAGGTCCATCCCGTTCAGTGTATCTTCCAGTGTGTCGAGCATATCCACGCTTACCGCGGTGCTTGCCGAAATCAGGCTTCCGCTCGACCCGACCACGCTGCTTGCCACATCAAAAACCGCCATCGTGATATTGAAGCAGTTCGTAATCAGCATGACTGCAAGCCAGGTCTTGAAGACCCATTTAAAAAACATCCAGGTATCAAGGTTGGCCAGGTTGTTGTGCTCCATGATCATCTGGATCAGCTCATAGCAGCAGAGAAAAGTGAGGATGATGCCCGCAACCGGCGTAATGACCGTCTCCGACACGTTCCGGATCAGCGAAAACACAGCGGGAGAAAAACTCTCCGGCGTTGTTGCCACCTCCGTCGCGATGGAGCCGACCTCTGAATTTACCGAGTCAAACAGCCCGGTCAGATTATCCAGAACCCCGGCCACGAGCAAATCCTTGATCCAGTTGCTTATCTGCTGAATCATAAAATTCAATAGCCGTTTCCTCCCTTCCTTTCGTGGCGGCGGGCGCGAATTTTATCCGGCACCCGCCGCAGTCAGACCGCCCCCGGATGGAAACGATCAGCCGAAAATTCCAGACAGCAGCGGCACCAGGGTGATACCGATGAGGGCAACACCGCCGCCCGCCATCAGCTGCTTCATCCCCTGGGACTTCGCACCGGGATTGTCGTTGCCATAACCTTCCAGGAGGTTGATGCCTCCCCAGACTCCCAGACCCGCGCCAAGGCCGACCACAACCGTCTGTAAACAGTCAACAGCAGATTTAAAGAAATCCATACGTTTGAAAACCAAAATCGCAGAACCGGCTCAAATTACCGGTTTTTCATTTTTCTTACAAAACCCAAAAGAATACAGAGACCCGATCCTGCCCCGCAGCAGGACCAGTCCAAACTGCGATTCTGGCGTCTCCTTTCATAGTTTTTGATTGACTCCTCTGGGTTTCGGCAATCGGATAGGGGATTTTTCTCCCCCCTATCCGCTGCGCGAGCCGGGTGCGGCTTTAGCCGCAAAATTTCCTCGCCGGATGGCATCCCACGCTTCGCATGGGATATGCCTTGCCCGGCTCTGTGCATAAAAAGAGGGACACCTTGTCAGGCACCGCCTCCCGGCAATCCTGCAGACATGAGACCCTCTTGATTCTGAGTTCCATATTCAGTTGTATTTTTAGGCACCTCGAAGGTCCTGGCCATATCTCCCGGCGGTGCACGTCCCGACCTCATTTCCATGTCAGCCATCAGCCCTCCTTTTCATCCGCCTTTTTCCCCATATGCGCTTCCATCCAGTCATCTTCCGCTGATCCCACGCGAAGGCAGCAATACAGGCAAAACGCAACCAAAAAAAGAAGTACCCCAACTAAAATCCTCATCATCCAGACCTCACTTTCTCCAAAAACGCAAAAAGGGCGCTGCATCCTTTTCGGTCGCAAACGCCCTTTTCCATCTCTTATCTGCGGCAGCGGTTTTTCCGCTGCCAGTCATTTTGAATTTTGAATCATTGCCAGTGTCAGTTAATTTGAATCACTGCCGTTCGACCTTGTTACTGCGCTGCTTTTTTCCTGCGGCGGTTCACCAGAGCTGCACAGCCAAAACAGCCCAGAGCGGTCAGCAGCAGGACCAGCCAAAGCAGCAGCGGAGTATCATCACCGGTTTTCGGAACATCCGAGCCGGAGGAAGTAGCCGCCACTGGTGCCGTTTCATCGACCATGGTCACGCACTGTACTTCGCCGGTGTCCAGCACTTCAAATTCCACATCTTCCGCTACGACATAGCCATCCGGGGCGGTTTCCTCACGGAGCGTGTACTTACCGACCGGAATCATTTCGATATAGTGCGGTTCGTCTGTGGAAATCCAGCTTTCCACGACATTCCCATCCTCATCGAAGATGGTCAGTGTCGCGCCCGGCAGTTCATTTCCGGCGATGTCCTGTTTGGAAATTTCCAGCTTCGTCACATCGTCTTTCATTTCAACCTTCTGAATCTCTGCCGTGTCTTCCACATAGAATTCAATGCTCTCTGCAGTGACATAACCGTCTGCCGGTTTCACCTCAGTCAAAGTGTAGAGTTTTCCGACTACAAGCTTTTCGATGATATGCGGTTCCTCGGTGGAGGTCCACTCATCAACGATATTTCCATCCTCATCGGTCACGACCAGCTTCGCGCCCGGCAGTTTTTCTCCGGTCGTCAGGTCCGTTTTGCTGATCTCCACTGTCGTCACATCATCCTTCATCTCGACCTTCTGAACCTCGGCCGTATCCTCGATGGTAAACTCAATTCTCTCCGCAGTCGTATATCCATCTGCCGGTTTCGTCTCGGTCAGGGTGTACATTTTTCCAACGACAAGCTTTTCAATGATGTGAGGCTCCTCGGTCGATGTCCATTCATCTACCACATTTCCATCCTCATCGGTCACAACCAGCTCTGCCCCCGGCAGCTCCTCTCCGGTTGTCAGGTCCGTCTTGCTGATCTCCACTGTCGTCACATCATCCTTCATCTCGACCTTCTGTACCTCAGCAGTGTCCTCGATGATAAACTCAATGCTCTCCGCAGTCGTATAACCATCCGCCGGTTTCGTCTCGGTCAGCGTGTAAGTCTTTCCAACGACAAGCTTCTCGATGATATGAGTTTCCTCAGTGGAGGTCCATTCATCTACCACGTTGCCCTCCTCGTCGGTCACGACCAGCTCCGCGCCTGGCAGTTCCTCTCCGGTTGTCAGGTCGGTCTTGCTGATTTCGACTGTGGTCACATCATCTTCCATTACAACTTTCTGGATTTCAGCCGTGTTTTCAATAGTAAACTCGATGCTTTCCGCGGTCGCATAGCCGTCTGCCGGTTTCGTCTCGATCAGGGTGTAGGTTCTGCCGACTTCCAGCTCTTTGATGACATGGGCTTCCCCGGTGGATGTCCACTCATCTACTACATTTCCATTCACATCCACGACCTGCATCTGCGCTCCCGGCAGTTCTTCTCCGGTCGTCAGATCGGTCTTTGTGATTTCCACCGTAGTCGCTTCATCCTCGAAAGTGAACTCAAATGTCTGTTCTTCGACATCTTCGCCCTGCCATTCCACGGTAAACTCACGCGTCTCTCCAGTGGTCACAAAACCAGCCGGTGCGTAAAGCTCCTGCACATAGCAGGACGCACCCATCGGAAGGTCCGCCACAAAATCAATGCGCCCGTTCTCATCCGTAGTTTTCAGTTCGATGATCTCGCCTGCAGGAATCAGCACGGTGCCCGCTGCAGATACGATATCCTCCGCTGCGAACAGACCGAAGATAGCTCCTTCCAGAGTGCGGTCTGTATCTTTTTCGATTTTTACCACACTGACGGATACCTTCTGGCGTTCATTCTGCCAGTCCTCGTCATATACGATCACGGCAGTATCCTGATCCTGATAGCTCAGATCCACATAACGGATTTCATCGTCCAGTACATAACCGCTTACCGTCTCGACTTCTTTCACATAATACTTCCCGACCGGAAGCCCTTCCAGCTTCGCCGTTCCAGTCTCGTCCGTCGTGATGGTTGCGACCAGCTCATCCGCGCTGTAATAATCCGCGCTCACACCGTCCGCAGCTTTGATGTCCTCCGCAGCGTAAACTTCAAAGGTCACGTTTGAAAGGCTGCCCGTGAGGTAGTTAAAAAGATACTCAAGGATTCCTTTAATACGGCTGATCAGAGTCACGCTCTCAAGAAACTCACCCTTCTTGTTTATGATCAGGGTAGCTGTCGGAACCTCATCCTGCATCTCCACTTTCTGAACCTCTGCGGTGTCCCCGATGGTAAAGGTGATGTCCGTTGCTTTCAGATAGCCGTAAGGCGCGATCTCCTCATGCAGCGTGTAGGTCTCACCTACCACAAGGTACTGGATCACATGGGCTTCACCTGCTACCGATACCCAGCTGTCCACTTCATTTCCTTTACTGTCTGTTACCGTCAGCGATGCCCCCGAAAGCTCCACGCCCGTTGTCAGGTCTGATTTCGTGATCTCCACTGTTGTCGGCTCATTCTTTTTTACAGATTTCAGTGCAACCACTTTCACATCCTGCCCCTGGTACGAAGCATCGAATGTGAGCACCTCATCCGAAGAAACAAAGCCGTCCGGCGCTGAAAGCTCTTTCACATAATACTGTCCGAGCGGAAGATCCAGTGTGCAGGCCGCAATCCCGTCCTCGTCACTGGTCATTTCCTGCAGGAGTGTGTCCGCTTCCACGATTACCTTGCCGTTTGCCGTAATGTCCTCGGCGTTATAAATACCGAAAACAGCTCCAGCAACGACCGCACCGGTCTGCGCATTCTGCTTCTCTACGGTGATTTCCACCTTCTGGCGTTCATTCGAGAAGTTCAGCGTTTCCTTTACCACTGCGGTATTCTGATCCGCATAGACAAATTCTACGGTCTGGGAAACGGTATTCAGCGTATAACCGACAGGCGCCGTCGCTTCCTTCACCTCGTACTTGCCGAGCGGAAGATCAGACACGACCGCTTTTCCGTTCTCGTCCGTTGTTACCGTGGCAACCAAAGTCCCTTTGGCATAAACAATCCTCCGGTTTCCATTGGCGTCCGTCTGGCAGTCAGCCGTATAGATATCCTCTGCCGCATAGACTTCAAACACGGCTCCTGCAAGGGTGGCTTCTTCATAGATAAAGTCGTCTTTATAGCCTTTCAGGGTCTCGCCGCTCTTCACAATCGTCAGCTCACCCTTTACCGACTGGTTTTCATACGTGACCTCAATAATCACATCGCCGCTGACCGAATCAATCAGATAGGCTGTGTTGGAATCCACACAAATCTCCACATAATCGGTGCTCAGCGTGTAGCCGTAAGGTGCCGTCAATTCCTCGATCCGGTAATTACCGGGTGCCAGAGTATTCGGCAGGATCAGATAACCCTCCGAATCCGTAAAATACGAAGTGTGGACTGTCGTGGTCGGGTAAGTCGTCACCTGTTCCACATAACAGCCGTTGTCGATGTCATACACCTTAAACTCCGTGTTTGCCCGCAGAACAGTCTGCTTTGTCTCATCATCTTTCTTGATGATTTTCAGCTTTGCTTCGAATTCCTCATCGAGCAGCACACGCCAGGTCTGCGGCTCATCCGGATTGTTCTCTGTAATGGTCACAATAAAATCATCGACCGGGCTGTAATTGTGCGGGGTCGTTGTCTCGCGGACGATATAAGTTCCGTATGGCAGTGCAATCGAGCAGGCATAACCTTTCTCATCCGTGAACATTTCCGTGCCGCCATCCGCAGTTACCACAACCGGTTCTGCAGAATCAAAATCATAGCTTCCGTCCGCATTCACCGACAGGCTGCTGACCAGATACACAGTGAAGCCCACGCCGGAGAGCAGGTCCGCATCCGTCTTCCCGTTGTTTGCCGCTTTAATGATCTGAAACGGCTGTTTAATTACATCCTCCTGCGAAGTGCAGGTAAGCTCCACTTTTGCGGTAAGATCACCGTCATAGCTGCACGTCAGGTCATACTCATTTTCATCAAGCACATAACCCACTGGCGGAGTGATCTCCTTCACGTAGTAGCTGCCGAGATACAGATCGTCAATCTCCGCTTCGCCGTTTACATCCGTGGTCAGAGTCGCCACCAGGTCTCCTGCCTCATAAAGCGTTCCGCTCACACCATCCGGGTAAGCGATGTTCTCATGGGCATACAGGCCGTAAACCGCGCCCTCCAAAGTTGCATCGCCCTGTGCCGTCTCTCCTGTTTCCGAATCCCTCTTGTACAAGGTAATGTGTGCGCTCACTCTCTCATCCGAAAACGTGTGGGAGAATGTCACTGTCTTTTCCGAGTCGTCCGTATAGGAGAACGTGAACGAATACGAATCGTCCGAATTTCTCACATAATACGCCGGAGCCTGGAGTTCTTTTACCTCATAGCTGTAACCAATCGGCAGATCAGTGGTAAATGTCGCTCTCCCGTCGCTGCCGGTCGTAACACTCTCGATCAGCGTTCCTTTTTCCACGACCACAGTGCCTGCCGCGTTTTTAATATCGCCTGCCGCATACAGTCCAAACACTGCATTTGGAAGCGGGGTCTGCGTACTGGAATCCACCTTAATGACAGAAACGGAAGCCTTCTGGCGGTCATTGGAAAAGGTGACCGAAGCAAACACCGCTTCGACTGTCTCGCCTGCGGAGGTGAGTGTCACGGTCTTGCTCTCGCCGGAATTGTAATAATTTGCCGGGGCCTGTGCTTCTTTTACGACATACGTTCCCAGAACCAGACCTGTCAGGGTCTCCATTCCATCCGTCCCGGTTGTCAGGCCTTCTTTAACAAGGTCACCGCTGCTGTATACCTTTGAACCGTAGGCATTATAAATATCCTCTCCGGCATAAACGTTATAAACAGCACCCGGCAGGCGACTGTTCTCATAGGTGAAAGTCACTCCTGACGAGGTAACCGTCGCGCCGGTCAGCACCTGGCCCTCTTTATAAACCGTCAGTTCCCCGAGCTGTTCCTCATCCGGTACCGTCACGGTAGTCGTGGTATTGTCCACCAGTTCTACGTTATAAGTTGTCGTGTTGATGCGGTAACCGGCCGGAGCGGTGATTTCTTTCAGATACACCGTGTCCTGCGTTTTAATGAATTCCACCTCGGATACACCATTTTCATCTGTGGCGGGCATTTTCTCGATCAGTTCCGTACATTCCTCATCCGAGTAAATCCCGAAGACAGCCCCGGAAAGCTTGTGCTTAGAGTTGGCCGAATCGACCTTGACGACTTTCACAGACGCCATCTGAATCCAGGTCACGGAAAGGGTGACATACTTCTCACTGGTCACGCCCTCACCAAACACAAACGCCAGGTCCTGCGTGGAGGTTCCGGTCGTGATCTTATAGGCGGAATATTCCTTTGTGATGCTGCCCTTCATTTTTGAAGACCAGCTCCCGGACACATCCGAAGCCTGCGTGAGCGGTGCGGACAGATAAAATGTCGTGCCACCGCTGATGGTAACACTCGCGCCCTCCTCGCTTACCTCGCCGGTCGTTGTATTGTGCAGCTTCACGCCGTCCGGAAGATTCAGGGTAATCGTCTGCAGCTCATCCGCGCTGAACGTGATCTCCTCCGTCCGCTGTCCGTCACCGTCGATATAAGCGGTTACATCGTCATTGGAAAACGACATCGCCACATCCGGAATCTCCGGCTGCGACACGCAGTAGTTGTACAGCTCCAATGCCAGAGCCTGTCCTGTGGAGTTTGCTCCGGAAAAAGCATCGCTGCTGCCATTTGCGTATGCTGCCGCAAGGTGCGTAATGATAAAACGTTTTCCGGTTGAAAAATCTGGATAATAGGTGGCAAAAAAGCCCTCATCATCGGATGCCTTTGTTCCGTAATAGCAAACCTTTGCCAGTGTCTTACTGTCGCTCAGCTTTGTGATGGTATAAGTGCCATCGTCCGGACCCGACTTCGACGGCTGCACACAATAAGCCGTTGCCGTAATGCTTCCGTAGGAAACATAGTATGGGGACGTATAATACGAACCCAGGCCATAATCAGCGTAATAATACCTTTCCCCTTTTGTAATTGTAACCGATTCCGTAGAAGACGAAGCGGTCAGTGCCGTTGCCGAAACGCTGCTGACACTCACGGAATATTCCACCGTCTCGCCAGCATCCAGATCAGTCAGGGCAATCCCCTGCTCCGATGCCTCCGCCAGCACCTCGGAAAGCGTCAGGCCGGTTTCCTCGTCCACTGTCTCCTGATCCTCGCTTGCTTCCAGCTCGGACTCAAACTCTTCGATAGTCATTTCCGTCGCGCCCTCGGTAGAGATTTCGCCGGAAGATTCCACGTCCGTCTCTTCAAGGGAGAAAACGGCTGTTCCAGTTTCGGCTTCTGTGTCAGTGTCTGCGTCTGAATCAGAGTCGTCCGCCGAGGCAGATACTTCTGCATCAGAATCGCTGCCAGAGTCCTCATCACTGTCGGCAGCAGTTTCAGTCTCTGTTTCCGATGCGTCTTCCCCTGTGACCCCTTCTGAATCTTCTGTGGATTCCGAAGTGCTTTCTGCAGCATCCTCCGTTTCCGATTCTGTGCCGCTTACTGCTTTACCCGATAACGATAATTCCGCAGCCGACTGTAGGTCTGCCTCCCCATCATCTGATGAATCACTGTCCCCGGAATCCTCATCCCCACTGTCTGTATCCTGTGCAGAAGCAGCCTGTGTCTGGGCTTCCGTCTGTGCCTCCTTAACTGTGATGGTTCTCGAAACCCGGTAGGATGGATTGCCGCTTGTCGGCACAACCGCATAAACAGCTTTATAAGAGCCAGCCGTTGCGGAAGAATAGGAATTCCCACTGCTGTCCTTTGCTTCATGAAGCGTGATCTTTACCTTACCGGAATCATAGGTGATGCCAGTAAAATCATTCGAAGCATCAAAGCTGCTTCCATTCTCAACCTCAATATCCGTGACCGTCACAATCTCGTCCGATTCAAGCTGATCTTTCACCTCGTCCAGCTCCGGGTATTCCGACTCAAAGGCCGTGTCCGTTGACGCATAAGTCATCATTGGAGAAAATGCCGTAGAAAAAACAGTCGCCAGTGTCAGTACACTGGCAAGTACACGTTTCCATGCTCTTTTCTTAAACATAAAAGTCCTCTCTTTCATCCTTTTCGTAATTGTTCGGCAGGGAATGAACATGCGGCTTTTTTGCAGGCTTACCAACTTTTGCTGCAGCCCCGACTGCTCAATCCGCATCAAGCGACAGCCTGGAAATTTTAATTTCATATGCGCTCTCGCACATAACCGCCTGTTCATACCATTTTCTTCGAAATAGATATTCCCTGTCTTTACCAAAACCATTTTTCTCCTGCCGCCTCACCTTGCAGGATCTTTTGGCCGTGTTGCCTGCCTGGGAGCCTTCCTCGGGGTCTCCGCCGCAGCCGCCCGTTTTCCTTCCAGATCAGAAAGCACGGAGCCTCGCGATTTGTCGCGATAGAACTCCACCATTTCTTTCAGTTCCGTATTGGGAACATCACGGATCTCCCTTTTCCAGATGTTCCTGCCGTTCTCATCCTGCCCCTGCAGAACCGGCCTGGAAACCCTTGTCGTTCCGTTTCTCGGCAGTTTCATCCAGACACCCTTTCCAAATTTGTTGTCATGAATCATGCCGGGAGGAACAACAAACCTTGCCCATGGTCTCTTATCCGATGGGTCCGCGTTCGGAATTGATACTTCCACCAGCTGCTTGCCTGTTTTTCTGGAAGTAAAGGGGTCACCCACAAGCCCCTTCCCAAATTTGATTGTGACTTCATCTGCATCCGTGCGTCCCTGCGGAGCACCTGCACTTCCACTTCCGGCCTCCTGCCATGCCGGTGCTGTTTGTCCTGCCGGAGCCGTTCTTTCATTCCAGTCAGCCATAAAGCACCTCCTTTCCCGCTTTCAGCGTGTTTTTTATCATTCCAAAGCGGCAGGACAAACAGACGAAAACGTCTGCAGCCTGCCGCTCTGTACGGTTGTTTATTATTGCCTGTAGCCTGCCAGTTCAGCAGAATGACTATCTTTCGTGACCTGTATTTTGGCGGATCTAAGCTTGCCTGTCACAGCCCGCATTCCATCAGTTGTATGACCATCTGTCACCGCCTGTATTCTGTCGGCTGTATGGCTTCAACTCCCCTTTCTTTGTCCAGCTTTTTCTGTTTTACCGACTTTACCGGCTTTACCTGCATTACTGACATTACCGTTTTTCCCATCGCCTCTCCGTCTGGCATCCTTCTCCTCTTCGGCATCCATATCGACCGAATCAAACATCTCATCCGGCTGCAGCTCCATTTCCCTGTGCAGGAATGCTTCGATGTCAAAAGCATTCTTTGGGTCAGCGTCAGACGTATATTTGTAATTCGGATGCTGCGTCAGGTCATACTTATCCGACAAAAACGGACGAACACCACGCAGCTGCAGGATACATTTCCCGCCGTCCAGCACCGCAAGCTCATCTATCGAAGCAAGGTCATGACCGAGTTTCTGATAGTTCTGCCCATACGATGGGCTGTTTCCTCTCGTATTCGAAGTATTGAACATATCAATCGTTTCCTTGCCAAGAGCCGTGTTCAGCTCCTTCAGCGTAGTCGGCTCCGAACCGCCCAGGAAAATCTGGCTGTCCATATTTCCAATGATCGTGTCAGCGTTGTCCTTGTAGATTGCTTTCAGCTGGCTTTTCGCCTGCAACACCAGACAAGCGGAAATCTCGCGGCTTCGGATGGTCGCCACCAGCTTTTCCAGATTTGGAATCTGCCCGATGTTCGCCGCCTCATCAATCAGACAACGTACATGAACCGGCAGCCTGCCGCCGTACACATCGTCCGCTTTCTCACACAGCAGATTAAAAAGCTGCGTATAGATCATGGAAATCAGAAAATTGAACGTGGCATCCGTATCCGACATGATCAGAAACAGGGCCGTTTTCCTGTCACCGACTGTATCCAGTGCCAACTCATCATATGACGTAATCTCCCGAAGCTCGTCAATATCAAACGGAGCCAGACGAGCACCGCAGCTCACAAGGATGGACTTTAAGGTTTTGCCGGCTGCAAGCTTAAATTTTGCATACTGTCGCACTGCGAAATGGTTTGGCTTCTTCCTTTTCAGCTCCTTAAACATCAAATCCACCGGATTCTCAAAGTCCTCATCATCCTCCCTCACTTCCATCGCATTCAGGAATTCGATCAGAGTAGCAAAATTCTGTTCCTCAACTGGCGCTTCGTAATGGATATAACCGATCAGCGCACAGTAAAGCAGCGTCTCTGCTTTTGTCCAGAACTCGTCCCCGGCTTTTCCATCGCCCTTTGTGTTGGTGATGAGCGTAGTGACAAGCTTTAAAATATCTTTTTCCGAATGGATATAGGCAAACGGATTGTAATGCTGGCTCTTTTTGAAGTTGATCGTATTAAAAATCCTTAAGCAATAGCCATGCTTCAGAAGAGCTGTGCCACACTCGATTACTATGCTGCCTTTGGGGTCCGTCACAACGTATGAGCTGTGGAATTGCAATAGATTGGGTTTCAACCAGAACCTTGTCTTGCCGCTTCCAGACCCGCCGACGATCAGAACGTTCTTGTTCCGGGCGTTCGCCGGATTCTTTGGGCGGTTTGACATCATCAGCCACTCAGTCTTTGTAAGGATGATATTATCCTCGAATTTCGGAGCCATGAACGGCTCGATGTCCTTTGCCGTCCCCCACCGGGCGGAGCCGTATTCCATGTTGGTGCGGAATTTCTTTGCATTTTTCCCTTTCAAATAGACCGCAAGCCACATACCGGCACCGCACAGCAGGCCGACCAGCAAATCAAATGGATGAAAACTTGGCAGCGGATTTCCAAAGGCGATGGGAACCGAAACCAAAAGACCGAGGATTTTCTCCCCGGTCGTCTCTCCAGCGGCAAGCCGCCAGGCTTCACCCAGATTGGTTGCAACAAGAGCTATCAGAAAATAGGGCAAAAAAACAGCCAGGAGCTTTGTAGTTTTCTTACTCATAAACTATGCTCCTGACTTTTCTGACGCACTTTGCTCGGAATAGAAGCGGTAAACGCAATCAGCTTCGCGAGCTGTTTTCTCACGCTCGGGCGCTTTGCCCTCTGCATGGCCTGCGCGGAATATTCCTTATAAGCGGATGCCAGTGCATCCGTATCACGGGCTTTGAAAAAGACGGTATACCGCGGCGGACTGACGGATGAGTCTTTCCGGATTGCAAAATCCACGCCGTATTTCTTAGCCACCTTTTCAAATCCTTTCAGATCTGTTTCCGCAATCGGAATCGTGGAAACGCCCTGATTCTGTCCGATCAGCTGCCGTACAGACTGTTTTCCGTGCGGGCCTTCGGCAGCTTTCTGGGCTTTTTGCACCTTTACTTTGGAACGGTGATTCAAAAATAATCTGACACCGTTCATCACCGTCCGGGCTGTCAGCTTTGTCGTGCTGATTGCCAGATTGACCGCCCTGTTCTCTACTTCCTCCTGCATTCTTCATCATCTCCTTTC
This sequence comes from Lachnospiraceae bacterium, assembly GCA_021199475.1. Lineage (GTDB taxonomy): Bacteria > Bacillota > Clostridia > Lachnospirales > Lachnospiraceae > Choladousia. Next base: position 7,094 of record JAJQHZ010000113.1, on the reverse strand, counting down.
CTGGCTGGAAGAAACCATAGTTAACAAGCTCACATCAACTCTCCCTCCTTTCTGTCCTGATGGGCTTGCTAAGCCCGCCGTGCCGTAAGCGGTTTTAGCCGCCCGCAAAACACTTTTGCAAAATGCCTTTCCTGGGCCTGTGCATATAAGCACAGCATTGTCACAAGGATACCGGCGACGGCTGCGCCCGTTTCACATCGACTGATTTTTCTTTCGCGGTGTTCTCCGGCGTTTCTTCCCTTACCTGCAACGCCATGATGCTCCGCCCCATCTTCACGAAGGTCTCTGGAAAGTGAAAATGCTTTTCATATTTTCCCAGCTGCTCCGGTGTAAGGGAGCAATAATTCTCCTCCCCCAAACCGACTACCAGAAAATTCCCGGAAAGGATGTCATATATCTGTCCGTTTGCATCCCGAAGAGCTCGGTTCAGCGGCAGTCCGATGTTTTTGCCCTGCCCATTTCAGATAATTCCAACATCGTCTTCGTCCAGATATACTTCCTCGATCTCTCCACCCACAGCAGCCTGCATATCCTCCAGCTCCGGGCTGACCTGATAAGGTACCGGGAATTTTCCCGGTTTTACCAGCAACACATCAAGTTTGCTTCCCTCCAGTGTGATCTCCCGGCCTTCGCCGGTCTTAAAATCAACCTCTGTAAAATTGTCTGCGTCAAGCACATATTCTGAGTTGTAATATCCCTGCCGGACCTTTTCCTCCGCCTCCTCTTTCGAAGCAGCTCTCATGGAAATAGTCTTCTCCAGCGTCTCCGTGATCGTGACATCATACTCTTTCATGGGTTTCCCCACCTTTCCTTCCACCTTCACACAGGGCCTCGTAATAGGCATTCATTCTGGCAAGACCGTTGTCCGGAACCCGTTCCGGCTCAAACTCTGCCCCGAAAAAAGTATCCTGGTTTTCAGCATCTGTGGCGGTTTTTCTGAGAATACTCAAAGTAACCGGTTTTTCAACCTCCATAGCGGCCTGTTTCGAAACATTCACTGCAGCCGGTTTTTCGGCTCCCATAACGGCCTGTTTCACAGCACCCATCGTAGTTGATTTTCTGGCCCCCATAGTGGCCTGCTTCGCAGTACCCATTGCAACCGTCTTTTTAGCTCCTTTAGCAGCCTTTTTCGCAACGCTCATTGCAGCCGTTTTAGAAGCTCCAGCATTGGCTCGATTTCCAGCGTTCATTATTTCTCCTTTCCCCCGCTCTCTTGATTTATTATTCATGACTTACAGCGATGCTCCATAGGCCGGTGTCGGTCTGGACTGCGGCTTTGGTTTGCGCTGTTCCGTCTTTTCTTTGAGATTTTTCAGCTCTTCCAGCACGGATCGCGGCTGTTCTTCTCGTGCCTGCTTTTGTTCCTGCTTTCTGTACTCAAACTTCTCTGCAAGCTCAAACACCTTTTCTGTGTTGTCGTAATGATAAACTTTATCGGTCAGCTTTTCCTCCGGAAGAACCACTTCCACATTCACGCAGGACACGATATCCTCCAGTTCTCTGTATCCGAAAACTCCGTCATCTTTCAGCAGTAAAACCTCGTGAATCGAAGACGGCAGAACAAAAAAATCTCCCTGCAGCTTTTTCGCCGCCTCTTCCATGAAATCCGGATAAGCAATCACTGCTGCACCATTCACCCCGGACAAGGTGGTGGCAATATAAAATCCGGGAGGATCTCCTGCTCCCTGTTCCGCCGGTAATGCAGAATCCTGTTCCGGCAGTCCCATGAGTTTGTTCACCATCGATTCCATCGTAACAATCGTAAACGGCTGCTTCTCTGCTGCATTTTTCAACGCATCCTGATGCAGCTGCTCCGGTGTGATTCCATAGAAATTCAACAACTCATTCGTAACCACAACCGAAGCGCCACCTTTTTCCTGACTACTGACCGTGACCCGATATATTAATGCCATATCTTCCATGTCACGATGCGGGATTCCTGCCAGCATCTCCTGGTTCTGCTCTCGCCCTACCAGCTCTACAGTCAGGTTTTCCCTGAATGCCTCATAGTCGAACAGAACATCCAGATCCTGCTCTTTGACCACCCCTGTGTTTTCTCTTATAAAATCTTCCGCTTCTGAAACGATCTGTCCATAATCATCATCAGTTTTCATTTCCGAATAAAAATCTTCCGGTCTAAGGACAACGCCGATCCTGCTTCCTTTCGGGGTAGCTGAAATTCCATCGTAAGCTCCCCTCTGAATCTTCTTCATATTTTCCGGCATGAATACCATATCCGGCATTTTTCTGGAAAGATCATCCTGAAGCTTTTGTACAAAGTCTTTATATTCCATCATTTGCACGTTCCTCCTGTTTACAGCTGGATTGCCGGAAGATCACGACCATCCGCGCAGAGCGTGATGGAATTCTCCTCTGCATACCGGAAGATTTCATAAATATCCTCGCCTGACAACGACCACAAATCCCCGTCCGGGTCCTCGGAACAGATTACGGCGTTGCCGAACAGGTATACTTCCGTACCCAGCTTGATTGTTTTTTCCTGTGGAAAATAAAGCGTCAGCCCGCTTTTCTGAAAGTCAACCGGCACATAATAATCAGCAAACCCCGGCAGCATTTCGCAGACTTCCCCATAGGTCAGTACCTTCGGCGTACCGCCCGGACAGAGCATCATGACAATCATTTCAGTCTCGTCCTTTTCTTCCTCCATGCCTGTGTCGGCATCTTCGCTGATATCCGGAATATCCGGTATTCCATCATCTTCAGTTACGATAATGTTGATATTCAAATCACCTTCGATATAGAGTTCCATTCGATTTTTCCTCCTTACGGTTGTTTGTTCAATATTTCACGCGGGCTGCGTCTGGCGCATATCTCGTCCGAAGAACGAGAATGCTACACAGCAGGCAACAGCCGGATAAATACATTTCGCAGCCCTGCGTATAAAAATAGCAGCGGTACATCACTTCTTGCCGAAGCCTGTTCCGCTGCCTGTTTAAAGCACCTGGTTCCGCTGCTTTTTTCTCTGCCACTGTTCCAGAAGCTTTAGGATTGTCTGCTCCATCTGCTGCGGCGTGTATGATCTCGGAAAATACTTCCGAAGGTCCTCCGCCTTAAAAACCACACGGTCCGGGTCTCCTTTCTTCTCCTCGTTCATCGTGCTGCACATAAAGTCCATCGAACATCCGCCATCCTGACTCTGCTTTTTTAATCGCTGCGCCTGCGAGAGAGACGGCGTTGCCTGTGCATAATCCATCGCTTCCAGAAACTGTGTCTGCTCATCTTTGCTCAGATAAGACAGCTCTACGGCAGGATTCATCGCGATTTTCTTTTCATCCACCATGTCAAGCAGTTCAGGGATCAGTTCGGTCAGACGGATATAACGCTGTACTGTTCGTGCGCTGTCGGGCGTTCCTTCAGCGACTTTTTCATCAGATCGCAACTTCGTGCCAACTTGGCACGAAGTTAAATCTGCCCTTGTCCCCTGATGTTTAATGGCATCCATTTTCATCTTGTAAGCCCACGCCCGCTCACTCGGCAATATTGTTTCTCTTTGCAGATTCGCGTCCACCATGGCGATGATCGCTTCATCATCGTCCATTTCACGGACAATAACCGGCAGAGTTTCCAGCCCGACAAGCTGCGCTGCATGATGTCTCCGATGTCCGGAAATAATCTCATAACCACCGTCCGGATCAGGGCGGGCGAGAAGCGGCGAAATTACGCCAAACTGCGAAATGCTCTCCATCGTCCTTGTCATGGCTTCATCGTCGACCACGCGGAACGGATGCCCTTCAAACGGATGCAGCTCTGATATGGGAATCTTCTGAATCTGTTCGCGTGTTGCAGCTTCGCGGCTTTCTTCTGTGGAAAAAATGTCATCGTAGCTGCTCAATGCGATGTTTGCGCCTTTTTTCGGCATTCGCTAACACCTCCTTTGTCAGACTCCGATAGGCGGCGGCTACTTTTCCTTTCGGGTCATGTTCATAAATGCTTTTCCCTTCGGCACTGATCTCCGCAGCCCGCACAGAGCGCGGTATTTCCGTGTCAAAGATTTTCAGTTTCTCTCCATAGGTCTCCCGGATCAGACTGGCAATCTCCTTACTGTAATTGGTTCTTCCATCGACCATAGTCAATAGGATTCCTTCAATTTTCAGCTTGGGATTGATCTGCCTGCGGACCTTGTTCACTGTCTGCAAAAGCTGCTCAAGACCTTTGGCGGACAAATACTGGGTACAGACTGGTATCAGAACGTTGTCCGCCGCCGCAAGTGCATTAACTGTCAGCATCCCCAGACTCGGCATACAGTCCAGAAGAATGTGATCATACTGATAACGCACCGTGTCCAGGTAGCGGCTCAGCGTGCTCTCGCGGCTCATAGCGTTCACCAATGATACTTCCAGACCTACCAGACTGATATTTGCCGGCATCAGGTCAACGCCTTCTTTATGGTGGAGAATCCCTTCTCCCGGGCTGACCGGCTCATCGTTTACCATCTTCATCATCACGTCAGACAATGTGACCGGCAAATCATCTGGCTGCGGATAACCCAGACTGATGGTCAGACTCCCTTGCGGATCGTTGTCAACCAGCAGCACTTTTTTGCCCTCACTGGCAAGGCCGATGCCCAGATTCTCACAAGTGACAGTTTTTGCCGTCCCCCCTTTCTGATTGACGACCGCCGTTACGGTTGCTCGTTTTGAAATTTTCATCACCTCCCGCATTTTCTTATGGCTTTTTGGACATTCTCTTACAGCTTTTTCATAAGCCATTTCGCGCACAGAAAAAGCTACAGCTGCGCATTTGGTGCCTCTCCGCTTGAGCCGGGCCACTCCTCTTTAACGCAAAAATCATTTGTGAAAGCTCATCTGCCTCCAACCAGTTCTTTCACCAGGTTCTGCTTGTCCTGCCCGATTTCTGTCCGCCGGTCCTTTCCACGCACTTGTACCGGAGTACATAATTCTAATATCCGGCTGTAAATTCTTGCATGAAAAACATCTTCAGCATTTTTGATCTCCCCGATGGTGAGATTCGTCGTGACAATCAGCGGCTTGCCTGCCTTGTATCGCTCGTCAATCACCGCATAAACCTGTTCCAGTGCATAGTCGGTATTCCGTTCGATACCCAGATCGTCGATAATCAGCAGATCAAAGGCAGATAACGAAGCAATATAGCGGTACCGCTCCTCCGAATACATGGCTCCCATCTGATTCAGGATTTTTGAAAAGTTTGTCATAAGCACCGGTACTCCACGATCCAGTAATTCATTGGCAATGCAGGCAGCAGCAAACGACTTTCCCGTTCCGACATCTCCCCAGAGCAGCAATCCAAGATTGTTCGTTTTGGCATCCGTCCAGTTATCCGCATATTTCTTTGCAGTTCGTATGATCTGGCTGTCGTTTGCCTTATCAAAAGTCCAGTCAAGCAGCGCCTTTTCCTGTATTCCCGTCGCCTTCAGACTCATGATCCGATTAAGTCTGGTTGTCTCCTCCAGCTTTCTTTCATATGCTTCCTGATCCTCTTTCCGGCACCGGCACATACAGGAAACAACCCGTTCCATTCCTCCCACTCTGATCCTGCACTGCGTAGGAGTATTGCATTTTTTGCAGTAAAAAAGACCGTCCTCTCCGACATACTCTCCATCGGATGGGGCGGTCTTTGTGTACCGTTTGAAGAACTCTGCTAAAACATCACTCACAGGCTCTCACCTTCCTCACATCTGTAATTGTCATGGCTGTACTTTCTTCCCCCGTTCTGCTGCCGCTCACGCCTTGCCCAGCACCGGATTGTTGCCAGATGGTTCTTATAGGACTTCCCTGTGGAAGCCATATACTCTGACAACCGTTCAATCCACTGTTCATAATCCCGCGGAAATTCCTTCTGCAGGGTAAGAAAATCTGAATCGCTCAATAGAACATTCCGATACGCACCATGTCGATGCCGCGGCTCTCTTTCACACTCTCTATCTATTAAATCAGTATTTATTATTTCTTTACTTAATACTTCTTTAATTAATTGTGTGCGATTTTCCTGCGCAGGTTTTTCCTCCGCTGGATTTTCCTGCGTTGGATTTTCCAGTGCTGGATTTTCCAATGTTGGATTTTCTGCTTCTGGACTCTCCAGTGTCAGATTTTCCAGTGTTGGATTTTCTGCTTCTGGATTCTCCACTGCCTGATTTCCCGTAGCTGCGCTTCCTGCTTCCATATCATCCAAAAGCAGATTTTCTGATATTGGCTTTCCCACTTTTGGCTTCTGCGGCCGCTCATAAATGACATAAACATTATCCCGAAGCAGTCCCTTTTCATCGCGTCTCCGTTCACGATGGAGATATCCTTTTTCCTCCAGTTCTTTAAGTCCGGAAGCTATACCGCTTCGTCCCTCCTTGCAAATAGCCACAAGGCCGTTGATACTGTAAATCCAGCTTTCCGGCAGACTTAAAAAGAGGGACAGCAGCCCTTTCGCTTTCAGCGACAGATCACCATCCCGAAGATGGTAGTTACTCATGGTTGTATAACCCGTGTTTTTCTCAATGCGGATCACCGGCATACATCATCACCTCCTCCTGCAATAATTTCGGCCAGTTCCGCCAACATCGCACAAATGCAAAATACGCTTTCATTTCAGCCGCAGGAGTTTCGCTTCTTTCGTATTTCTGCTATCGCATCAGCTGTACACCAGCCAATGCAGGGAGCACCTTTGCTATATGGGCATTGATAGCACTTGTCATTCACTATTTGCTCCTGCTGGATGATATAATAACAGTTTCTTATTCCGCCGAGCTGACAGCCATCTTTACCGTTCCATAAAAAACAGTATCGGCAGTCCTTTGGCTTGTCCCTCGCGTACTGTACCGGTACATCTGCTGTTCCACTCATTATCGAATCACCTCCAATCTTCCTTTTTAAATAATTTTGAGCATAGGCATTTTTTGCCTATACTTACTCGCATGAACCAGGTTCTGGTGCAGCTTTGCCCGCAAAATTTCCTTACCTGTCTTTGCGCATAAAAAACCCGCCACAGATTCCGCCTTCTATCACACGGAACAGGACGGGTATGTAAGTTTCTAATAAAGGCTTATACTCTGTTAGAAAAATCATTATTTCATTAGACAGATGCTTTGATTCATCTAAAAGTTT
>JAJQHZ010000042.1 GCA_021199475.1 Lachnospiraceae bacterium | reverse complement strand
CCATCGTAGTCATCTGGTCATTCGAAGCGTCACCAAACATCTCTATAAACCGGGAGTTATCGTTCATCCCGTATCATCGAATAATGTGCCATATCAGCGATACCTTGATTATTTCTATCGCTCTGGCGTAAAGTGCCCTCATACTTCATACCGATTTTCTGCATAACACGTCCAGAATTAGGATTGTTTACATCATGACCCGCATAAATACAATTCGCTCCAACCTTATCAAACAAAACATCAAGCACAGCTTTTGCAGCTTCTGCCGTGTATCCCTTACCCCAGAATTTCTTTCCAATGACCCAGCCTAATTCCATGCCGTCAATCTCTTCATTTATTTTTACTACAGAAATATTCCCGATAAGTTCATGCAATTCCTTTGATTCCATTACCCACTGATAAAATGCTGATTCCGAATATCCCTGTACGCAATAATTTATATATCCCCTGGTCATTTCAACATTTTGATGTGTAGGCCAGGTTAAATATTTTGTCACATCATCATCAGATGCCCAATTATTGAACATTCCTTCTGCATCAGCTATAGTAAATCGTCTAAGTATTAACCGATCCGTTTCCAATCTGATTGTTCCAATATGATTCATAACTGCCTCCACGTCTTCCAATTTTGTACTTGCATACCAGAAGTAATATTACTCAACTGTAAAAGATCAAAGTTTCCGCATCTTTTGCACCGGTCAGCAGGAAAGGATGTCCTTCCAGGATTCTTCGTCAAACATTCGTTTCTTGAAATAATATTTTCGATCATCCTCCGTAATTTCTCTGATAACTCTGCAGGGATTTCCAGCAGCAATCATATTGTCTGGAATATCTTTTCCAACCACGCTTCCCGCACCAATCACTACATTATTACCGATTGTCACACCCGGAAGTATAATTGCCCCTCCGCCGATCCATACATTATCCCCGATTGTAACAGGGATTCCATACTCATATCCCGAATTGCGGCTTTCAGCATGAATGGGATGCCCTGCAGTATAGATAGAAACATTCGGATCAATTTGAGCATTTTTCCCAATCGTAACTTTTCCAACATCTAAGACTGTAAAATTATAATTGGCAAAAAAATTCTCACCAACCTCTATGTTCCAGCCATAGTCGCAGTGAAAGGGAGCTTCTATCATGATGTATTCGCCTGTTTTTCCAAGCAGCTCCTTGAGCATCTGGGGCGCGCGTTCCCGCTCCGCAGGCGGCAGCATATTGAAATCATATATTTTTTGTTTACACAGTGCTCTTTCTTCATTCAGACCATCCAGCCATGCCTTGTAAGGCAAACCGTCAAGCATTCTTTCCTTCTGATTCATGATATTCCTTCCTGTTCTCTTACCTCACATGTTACTCTGATATGTAAATACTACTCAAAATTCGGTAATACGTTTCTGATGCAAAATCATCCAAATGAAGATTTTTCAAGTTGACAGGTTCCGCCTTCACTATACTTATAAATTCATGCACTTCATTATAAACCGCACTTATAATTTCCGGCTTTGATGAATTTCCAAAACACCTCCGTGAATTCCTCAAACCTGTTCTCAATCAAAAGAATCATATCAATATCTTTAGACAATCGAAAATCTGCCGAAGCGTCGTTCATTAGAATATCGCAGGCTGTACCACCAATAATCGTATAGCAATCTTCGTACCCAACAAAATGTTCCTCGAATTTCTCAAATCCATTTACCATTTATAATTCTCCATCATAGTTTCGACTGCATCTTCTACTCTTTCATCTGTTTCATTCTCAAAGGTAAGAGCAAGCGGCAGTTCACTGACATATCTTCCATTAGCCAACAACAACGGGTCGTAAATCCACAATTGAATTTGTACGTATGATTCTCTCGTCCAATTGGGATCTACAGCATCCAGCCTCAATTTATTAAAATTCTTTTTCCACATGGCATAGCAGTTTACATTAGGCGGATTAAGCATGCTATATTCCGCAAGAGCAGACTCCCCGGCAAACGGAAGCTCTTCGGGTACATCAGACTCTTTTACATAAACTATTCTACTAACCGGACTTTTTAAATACATTTTACACTTCTGGTATAAATCCGACATAGATGAATCAACCAGTAAAATGCGCTCTCGTCCATTTATCTTCTCATTCATCAGATTAATCTGAATCAATTCATTTACGGCCCTCGAAATGGTCATCGGTGAGGATGGAATAAACTGAGTAATATCAGCCTGACGTATTTTGCTTATTTTGTTCTTAATTACAAAGAGCAATAGCAACTGAGCAGTAACTGAAAGCTTATCATCTACAATACTCTGCCGACTAGTCGTTCTTTCCTTGAATAACATGCCGAGGAAAGGGATATATGCCTGTGATTCTGGAACGATAAAAGCTATTCTGTTTTGGATGAGCATCTTTCGCTGATAAGAGGACAACTCCTGAAAGACCAAAACGATATTATCATTCCAATATCCAGACAACTTATCCAACTGTTTCAGATATGAAGAAATCCTGAAATCATCGGACGTAATTCGTATGCAGAGACAATCGAAGGATTCAATTTGAAGAATAGAATAGTTCCGCCCACTCTTCAAATATAGGGGAAGCCTATCTTCTATATCCCACGCTTTCTCTTTAACCGATATTCCTAGGTTATCCTGCAAATACTGTATCATACCTTCACCTTCTTTACAATACTTAACTATCTATCGCAATATATGTATTGTATCATATGAAATGGTAGATTTCAATATTTTTGGTAAATTAATTTCTATTTCGGTCAAATCATACCGCAGCTACATTAATCATCCATTGCCCTGCTAATTTTGATACAATGCAATCCCTCCAACCTACTTCGTAATTGCTTCCTGAGTCTCAATGTTGCCGATAAACTGCTCCATCGTTTTCTTTCTCGCCATGTTTCCGGCAATCCGCGCGTTGACGGAATCATGTTCCTCCTTTTCCGAAAGAATCTGGTTTATCGCGCTGAGTACCGGTCGAGTCCGTGCTGGAAAAGTCCTTGTCAAAGCGGAGCATATAATCATAGGCTGTGATTTCCAGTAATAGGTGCGGGTGTTTTCCTGCACCGCTGTCAAAAACTCATCACTTACCGCATACATCAAATCACCTCCCTCAGGGCATAATAAAAGCACCAGCCGTTTTATTGACTGATGCTATAATTTCTTTG
>JAJQHZ010000126.1 GCA_021199475.1 Lachnospiraceae bacterium | reverse complement strand
ATCCGGAATATATTCGTAAGATGGCAAATATGGATTAAAAGCCTGTTTTTTCATTTTCCCTCCGTAAACTTTCCATTAAGCATTTTCATCTGATTACCGTTTATTTCATAGCTGTAATGCACTTCTTTTTCCCCCACTGTAACAGTCAGCGCCTGAAGAACATTTCCCTTCACATTCAACCCCGTCTCAGCATGATCAAAAAGTAATACTGTTCCCTGTTCCCTGTTCCCTGTTCCGTCCGTCTGCATTCTCTTATCCTCGGGGCATCTGCTAAAAGCTCTGGTTCCCCGTAGATGTACTTTCGAGCCAACAATGCAAGTCTCTCTCCGACAATTTTCTTGTCCTTCGGATGAATATCCCACTCTTCACCTGCATCGGAAATCGAACATAACATGACATTCTCATCTGCGTCTACCGCGCTGAAGTATCCAAGATTCTCTCTGTTACAGTCTCTCCAAACTGCGTATTCCGAATAATCGAACGTCTCTCTTTGCCCATCAAAAGCAATCTTTGGGACATCAAAAAATCGAAGTAAAGCATTTTCACAGTTTTCCAGTTTCCCTGCTCATCTGAAACAGTGGAGATCGATTGTGATTGTATTTCGATCTGCACAGATTCTGCCGGATCCGACATTCCCCATACTTTCACCGGGTGGTTATACTGAAGCACCATATTACTCTGAAAAATTTCCGGTAATCTTAACATAATTTTTCTCCTAATGCCCCGGTTTTGACATTTTTCCAAGGTTGTTTTAAGGCAAAAATGGCCTTTTTCCATGTTTATGCTCAGACACCTGAAGCCGTCTCAATGAGAGCAGAAGACCGGGGAGTGATTTACCGCAGATACTCTTTCCCGCAGAATGGGTCGACAGGGCTCACCCCGGTAAATTCGGCCCGTCCCATGATCCGCTCCATCACGGCCTCACAGAAGTCCGGCTTCGCGCTGTAGGCGTTAATGTAAGTCTTTACCATCGGCGCGTCGAACAAATGGTAAGGATATGCAGTGCTGATCATCAGTACCGGCACTTCCTGCACGAGCCAGGGCGCGTCGTCGCCGAGGCCGAAGGTGACGTTCCAGTTCAGGCGCAGGGTCGTGTTATTGGACGCATTTTCCATATTGCAGATGTAAACATATAAATCATAGGCTTTTCTGGCCTCGCCCACGCTGCGATATATTTCATGCATCAGAGCAGCCTTTTCCGGAGTCAGCTGATCAGTCATGTAATCCTCCACTGTGATGGCGCCCCGGCGGTCACGCACGGTAACTTCAAAGCCCTCTTTTTCAAACAGCTCCTTCCATCGTGTCACAACGGGATTGGCCGGATCCATGTCCTTTTGGATAACGTTCAGATACACACGCCGGAATTTTTCCGGAGAAATCGGCAACAGACTCTGCGTATCCTTCACGAGGGAGATGGATTTTTCCGCCACTTCCTTCGCCCAGGCTTTGTGCTCCGCGCAGCCAACCTCGCCCAAACGCTCCTCGCCCGGTACCAGCGTTCCGTCGCTCTTCTTTTTGTGGAGTCCCAGCGCGGCCTTCGTTGCGAGAATGCGTGTGACTGCCTCATCCAGCCTTGCTTCGGTCAGGATTCCATTTTTCAGACCGGCCATCAGGAATCCGAAGTCTTCTTCCAGATCCTTGTTAAACAAAATCATGTCCGCGCCCTCGGCGATAGCGGACGGGATTGCCTTTTCTCTGGGCATGGCGGTCGTAAAGCCGACCATCGGTGTAGAATCTGTACAGATCAGGCCGTTAAAACCCAGCTTTCCGCGCAGCAGCCCGGTCAGAAGCGCCGGGTTCAGACTCGCCGGAAGCAACTTCCCCTCCCGGGTCGCATCAGGCTTCAGCGCGGCGGTATACGCGGGCTGCGCGATATGGCCAACCATAACGGTCTGCGCACCTTTTTCAATCAAGGCTGCGTAGACCTTGCCGTAGGTCCGGTCCCAGTCTTCCACAGAAAGGGAATTTACGCTGGTGAGAATGTGCTGATCCCGCTCGTCCACGCCGTCGCCCGGGAAATGCTTAATGGAAACCGCCACACCGTTTTCCTTCGCCCCATCCATATACCGGGAGGCATTCGCGATGACACGGTCCGGGTCACTGCCAAAGGTGCGCACGTTCGTGATCGGGTTGTGAAACTCCATATCAATATCCACAATCGGCGCAAAGCTCCAGTTCATCCCCAGCGCCGCGCCCTCCTTCGCCGCCACGTACCCCATGCGGTAGGCATTTTCCGGATCGTCCGTCGCAGCCACCGCCATCGGAATTCCGAAGGAGGTTCCTTCAAGAGCCAGTCCGTCGCCGCCTGCTTCCGTGTTCGCCGCCAGCAGAAGCGGTACTTTGGCAAGCTGCTGAATTGTCTCATGCGTCTTCCGGATATTCGCAGCAAAATCTGACCGGTACATCATGCCGCCAACCCCAACCTCATTTACCAGATGGCGCAGCACATGCTCATCACCGGTAAATCCCATCGGGCAGAACACCTGGCCCGCTTTTTCTTCCAAGGTCATGGAATTTCTCATATTTTCCACCCACTGAATGTCCTCATCGGATAAATAAAATGGGTTTGCTTTTAAATCAATCATTTTTTCTTCTCCATCCTTTCCAATCACTTCGGCATTCCGCAGAAAAGCAACGCTGATTTCTTCCTGTCTGACGTCAGCCATCCGCGAGAATACAGAATATCCCTAAGCGCCAGATATATTTCTGCATGGCATCAGCACTTTTCCGAAATGCAAAATTCGTAGTTTCCGCTTTCCAGCTCCCTGCATTCTTCTTTCAGTATCAAGGTCGCCGTCGTATTCTCCGGCACATGGAAACGCAGAAAAATCCGGCTTCCATCCTCATTTTTCTCCCAGGCGCTCTCAATTCTTCCATAGGGTGTCTCCATCCCGCCCTTCGCAAACCAGAAGATACCAGTCTCCGGCTTCAGTATAAAATGCTGATACCCCGGGTGAGCCTCGTCCCGTTGGAGCCCCAGCACATTTTCATAAAGCCAGGTAATGACACTGCCCAGTGAATAGTGGTTAAAGCTGTTCATGGCATTATTGCTGCCAAATCCGTCCGCCTCCGTATAGCTGTTCCAGCGCTCCCAGACAGTTGTCGCCCCCTGGGTAACCGGATAGAGCCATCCTGGATAAGCGGTGGAGGTGAGCAGGCGTCCCGCAGTTTCCTCGTATCCGCCCTCGCTCAGCATCGCGTTCAGCACACCGGTGCCGAAAAATCCGGTCTGCACGGTGTAACCGCTTTCCCTGACCTTGCGGTCCAGATGCGTGTATGCCTGCTCCTTGTATGTTTTCCTGTTTGCTTCCTTGTTTGTCTCACAGCAGGCTTCTGGATCGACTTTCTGGGATATTTCCAGGTTTGCCTCCCGATCCACGTCCCGAGACACACCCAGTTCCGCTTCACGTTCTACATTCTGAGACATGCCCAACTCCGCTTCCCGATCTATGCTCTGTTCAGACCCCTGGTATACGCCGCAGTTCAACGCGATCGCATAGCTCCCCTGCGTATCGCAAAGCTTCCCGTCGGCCGTCAGCGTCCGCCCGGTCTCCGGCTCCAGAAATGTCTCATTCCAGAATTTCTTAGTCTGAGCGGCGATCCTGGCGTATTTTTCCGCGTCCTGTTTTTTCCCCAGAACCGTTGCGTAAGTCTCCATCCTTTTCGCATCTCTGTAGTAGAAAGCGTTCCAGATCAGCTGATTGTCGGTTTCTTCCATTGCCAGCCAGTCGCCCAGGCCGAAATCCGTCGTCATCCCTGGCAGACCGGTCGCGGCGATCGCCGTCATCCAGCGGTCCATCGCATCATAGTATTCCCGGATCACATCCGGATCTCCATATTGCTGGTAAAGCTCCCATACCATCAGGATCATCGCGCTCTCATAGGTGATTCCGCCAAAGCCTCCGCCGATCGGGGCAATGTCCGGCAGACGGCCGTTTTCCGCCTGCAGATCGCGCATCATATCCAGATAGCGCAGGTAAAAATTCTTCGTATCACACTGATAACCGGCGGCCTTGCAGAAAACATGCGCGTCGCCGACCCAGCCCATGCGTTCGTTTCTCTGCGGACAGTCGGTCGGAATGCTGATAAAATTGCACTGCTGGCTGTAGCCCACATTGGACACCAGCCGGTTCACCAGCTCATCGCTGCAGCAGAAGCTGCCGGTCAGCTGCGGCACGCTTGAGAGCAGAATGCTCTGCACATCTTCCAGTGCCGGAGGCTCCTCAAGGCCGCTGATCTCAATAAATCGATATCCATGAAAGGTAAACCGCGGCTGATAGACTTCTTCTTCCCTGCCTGCGCAGATATAGACGTCAATGTTTGACGCCTCCCGCAGATTTGCCTGCAGCAGTTTTCCCACCAGAGCGCCATATTCCGCTTTATCCGGGTAAAGCATTTCCGCAAAGCGCAGCACTACGCGCTGCCCTTCCTTTCCATGCAGCCGGATGCGCGGCACGCCAGCAATCTCCTGCCCCAGATCATAAATATAAATTCCCTTTGCAGGCTCCGTCATGGACTTTGCTGTAAAAAGCTCCGCCTCCCGCACAGGAGCCTGATAACTCCCGACCAACTCCGGCTCCGTGGCATTCACTGCGGGCCAGGGCGGCATCGCTGTCCGGTTTTCTTCGATAAACACCGGCGCAATGATTTCCGGCCGTTTCCAGCCTTCGATGGAAAAGCCGGGCATGGAGAACTGTTCCCAGATCCCGGCCTTGCGGGCATCATACTGTTCTCCGTTGAAAAATCCGGCAAACCGATATGGTCCTTCTCCGTAATACTGCCATTCCCGGGCGTTGGTTGTAACCACATCTCTGGTGCCGTCCTCATAGTGCAGCACCAGCTTGCAAAGAAAGCTCATCCGATCGCCCCAGTAATTGTAATTCGATAAAGTATAGGTAATCGAATCGCTCCACCAGCCGGATGCCAGAATGCAGCCGATTGCATTGTCTCCCTCGCAGAGCAGCTTCGTCACATCATAGGTCTGGTAATACAGATGCTTGTCATATTGGCTGTCACCGGGCGCGAAATACTCCTCCGACACCGGCTGTCCGTTGATCCGGCACTCGTAAATTCCTCTTGCCGTCGCATAGAGTCTGACTGATTTGATCTGCCTCGAAGCCTGAAAATCCCGGCGCAACATGGGAATGGAATGCTTTGACGGATCCGTTATTTCCATCACGCCACCGGTTCCCTCCTCCAAAGTTTTCCCATGCATTGCTGCATTTGAGGTCTCGTCTGAAGCCTTCCCATGTTCTGTATCCAACGACTCGCACTGAGCCTTCCCCTGAGCCGCATCCAATATTTTTCCCTGCTCCGTATCCAGCGAAACAATCTCCGCGCAGGGCGTCCGCAGGTTCCGCACGCGCAGCCCGTCAAAGGACGCCCGCGTTCCTTTCCCGGCGTAATATCCGATCCCGCAGAGTCTCGGGTAGGTTGTCACATCCGTAGCTCCCAGCGGGTTCAGGGTTCTCGGCCCTTTCACGGTACCGAGGAATGTCTGCTGCTCAACCTCGTCGATTTTAATCCCATCCACATAAGCATAGGCCGTGTTTCCGCAAACCTCGACGGTCAGCTTATGCGGTTCTCTTTTATTTTCTTCGGTAAGGATGCGCTCCCCGGTCTCCACTCCAACCACCGGAATGACTGCCAGCGGCACATCCGCCCGATCGGCGCGGTCATACCCTACTCGATAAATCTCCACGCTCGCAGGGTTCGTCCCGATGTTCAGCACATAGCTGAAATAATTTTCTCCGGCCAGCCCCAGTTCATTCTTCTCTGCGTCCTTCAGTCTCGGATCATTGGCTCCAAACACAATCCCCGCGCGGTCGCCCTTTTCCACGCAGATCGTACTTTCCAGCACGAACACGCTGACCGTCTCGCTCGCCACCGAATATTCCGGCGCACCGATCCACCGGGCGCCTTCCCAGGCCTTCATGGACGAATCCAGCAGCCCTGTCTCAAAGCAGCCCGCCGCAGCGTCCGATTCCCCATCCTGATTCCACACGGTAACCAGCACCTTGTATGCCGTCTCCGCGCACAGAGTTTTTCCCGCATAACGGATGCCGATGGAACGGTCGGTCTCCAGCACGCCGGTGTCCCAGCAGATTTCGCCGCTGCCGCTTCTGCGCACCTGCACTCTCGCCCGCTTCTGGTGCATGCCCGGCTCATCAGACTGGAACTTCCAGGAAAACACCGGCTCCCTCTCGTCCAGTCCCAGCGGGTCTATCATCTGATTTACTCTGACTTCACTGATTTGAAATGACATAATTCTTTTCCCATCCGATACTACCAATTATAATCTTGTGCCGCCCGAATGGTTGACCTCTCAACTATTCAAGGCGGCACCTCACAATTCGTCCGCTATGATCGATTGATATAATTGCAGGCTTCCCATCTGCTATTGTCTTCGATGTACCTGGCACTTTTTCATCCGCTATGATTTTCGAAGAGCTGCGGGATCTCACTGAATCTCAAATCCTATCAGATCCACCGCGCCCTCTCCCTGATACTCAATATACAGAGGATAGACGCCCTTTACTTCCGCTGTAATCTCTGCCCAAAGCTCTGTCCAGGCCTCTGCCGGATTCACCTCTATCCGGACAAGGGGCACGCCTCCGATGTCCGTTGAGACGCAAAAGGCTCCCGTTCCTTTTCCGCGATAGCGGATCCCGATCCGCGCCGGAAAATCCAGATCAAAATATTTAAAGCCTGCGATCGAGCCGTCTGTCATATTTGCGATGTGCTGATCCGGATGGTTCTCCCGGTCTTCGCCGTCCTGGGTAAAATATGGGTGAACCTCCGATACAGAAATCCCCTCGGCGTACTGCAGGCTTCCCTCCCTGCTTAGCAGGTTGCAGGCGATCCGTGCCTCGTATTTTTCGCGCCCCTGAAGAGGTCCCGCATTTAATCCACAGCTTGTCATCTCCACCTGCGGAATGCTTCCATCCGCCAGGATCCGGATTTTTTCCGCGCAGCCCTGCCGGGAATACATGTGGCGGTTGGTCTGTCTGTGGTAAAAAACATACCACTGTCCGTTGATTTCCACGAGACTTCCGTGCGTATTCCCCGTGTAATTTAAAGCTTCCTCCTCATCGCGGTCATCCAGGCCGACATCCCCGTTGGAGACAATCGTACCTCCGTAAGAAAAATCCCGATCCGGATAAGCACTCACAGCATAACACAGCTCATGACTTTTGATCGAAGAATAGATCAGATAATATCGCTCGCCTGTTTTTCGCATGGAAGACGCCTCAAAAAACTCATGTCCCTCAAACTCGGTGCCGCTGCCGTCCTCCACGCCCGGAATCAGCATGCGGGAGCCATTTTTCACCGTCAGCATATCCGGCATCAGCTCCGTCACCATCCCTCCGCTCATAGCCGGAACCGGAAGGGAAAGCTGTTCCCAGAAGGATCGTCTGGGAGCAAATCCGGAGTAAAGATACACGCGGCCGTCATCATCCACAAAAATCCCGGGATCAAACTGCGTCCCGTCTCCTTCCTTTCTGCCCAGAAGAGTTCCGTCGCTGTGGTGAACGTACCCGTAAAACTGGTACTTGCCCGCCGGCGTATCGCATACCGCCACCGAGATGACGCCAAAATAATCAAACGCATAGTAAAGATAATATCTTCCGTCCGGCCCCTGGATCGCATCCGGCGCAGGCAGTGCCCGATGATCTCCGTCGCAGAGAGGCTCCTGAAATTTATTATAAATCTCGCCTTCATACCGCCAGCTGCCCAGGTCATCCAGGGGCGCCGACCAGCATACATAATTCAATTCACAGAAGCCCTTGCCGTTAAAACGATCATGGCTTCCATAGATATACACCCGGTCGCCGAACACCCGGGGCTCTGCATCCGGTATGTATTCATAGCTGGGAAGGTAGGGGTTAAAAGCCTGCGTCTTCATCTGATATTCCTCCGTATCCTCACGGCGCCGCCTTCGCAGTTTTGTGCGTCAGCCGGTTCAGGATGTTCTGGATCGTGCCGATCTGTGCAGAGAATGCATAGAAGCCAAGCACGAAAACGCCCATGATGATCTGCTGCCAGCCGCCTGCTCCCAGGTTCAGGCAGTTCAGTCCGTAGTTCAGGATCTCCATTCCGATAGCCGCTATGATAATTCCGATCACATCGCAGCTGGCCATCCCGATAAAGGTACCCATGAACACCGGGACGATATAGGAAAACATGATCGAAGAAGTCGCGAGGCTCGACTGAGGCTCCACCGAATTCTGCGAAACATAGATAATAGCCGCAAGTCCAAGAATGATGCCAGAATAAATATAAGTGATAAAAATATTCTTCTTCTCATCAATACCGATATTGACACCCGCACTCTGGTTGTTGGAAAGAATCTTGCCTTTTCTTCCCGCAGAGGTAAAGTAAGTGAAAAGCACAAAGGCAGCAACCGCAAGCGCTGTCGGAAGAAATACCCCGGGGATCCGCCCAAAGAACGATACCGAAGCATTGGAGTAAAAGGTGCGGATTCCGTTCGCGTTAAAAACCAGATAGGTCAGCGATTCATAAAGAAGCGTCATTCCGATCGTGCAGATGATGATCGGCAGACGTCCTACAATATAGACCAGAGCCGTAAAGCAGCTTAAGATTACCGCCACAACGACAGCCACAATCAGAGCCACCCACGCGCTTTTCGCGTTCATTCCGATATTTCCTCCGATAATCGCCGCGAGAATCATCGTCGCGCCGCCGGAAAAATCAAAACGCCCGTTTTTTAACTGCAGCCAGATGGCCAGAGCCACGCACACCGTCATGCATGCGTTGATAATGACCTGCCTGACCAGATCATAAGACAGAAAAATGAGCTTACCGTTTACATAACATTTTTCGGTGGAAGCTGTGATCGCCAGCATCACCAGAAACATCAGCACCGGGAAAAGCAGGGTCAGCCCGGTTTTCTTTATTATCTTCATCATAATATCCCTCGATTCCCAGCCCCGCGGGGAAAAGCTTCCCGGGCTGTCTCAATTACACAATAGGTTGTTCGCCGTCACTCTAAAGAGTGACGACATATATTACTGCAGATCTTCGATGGTCATGTGGGACAGGATGTCCTTCAGGTCCGCATAGGTTGCTTCTTCATTTGCGTAAGCAGTCATATTCAGGACTTCCTCTGCGGTGAACATCGCGTCGTTCGCGTTGGCGGTGTAGTAGATGCTGTTCTGGAAGATTTCCATATCCTCATCACTGTTGATGCAGAACTGAGAGCAGCTGACGCGCTCTGCGTCTTCCGGCTGATCAGCGAATTCCACGCCATTGATTGCGTTCAGGAGAAGTACCAGCGGATATGTGATGGACTCGACTGCGGTTACCATGTTCTGCTGGAAGGTCTGGGTGCCATTGCTGCCGAAGTTCTCTTCCTCTCCGCCTTCAAAGCTGGTCGTGAAAAGCTTCAGATCTACACCGGACTGTACCATGGTCGGATATACAAAGCTGGTGCCTGCTGCAAAGCTGATAATCGCCTGCGCATCCGGATGCTTTGAGAAATAGGTAGAATCCATCGTAGTGAACTGCAGAATATCTGTTTCTTCATCCAGCGGGTCTACTGTGATCGGGGTTTCCGCCGTCTCATTATATTCTTCTACAGCTGCTACAAACTGATCTGCTAAGGTCTGCTGCGACGGATACGCCCAGGACGGGAAAATAGTCATCGAAACATGGGTGATCGGTTCTTCCGCTCTCTCATTGTACTCAATCAGGCTTTCAAAAAAGGTTGTGCCGCCCGTTACATCATCCGGAGCCTGTCCGTCGATTGCCGTACCAACAAAATAATCACTCTGGAACACCTGCTCATATGCGCTGGTGTAGGAAGTATCATAATCGCACAGATAACCTCCAATATATACTCCTGCTGCTTCACACTCGGAAACAATGGATGTCATACCCAGATCCATCGTACAGATGATTCCATCTACGCCGGAAGAAATCAGTTCCTGGACTGTAGTCAGATTCACCGCTTCATCTGTCATGGACAGAACCGTATAGGTAAAGCTGACATTCAGAGTATCCGAAAGAGACTCCAGGTATGCTTTGGTCGCGTCCACTGCCAGACCGGAATCCTGGTAGAAAGCTACACCGATCGTGCATTTCTTTCCATCTGCTGCCTGAGCAGTTACGCCGCCTGCCAAAGACGCTGTCATTGCGCCTGCAAGCACAAGGGATGTGATTTTTTTCATGGTTTTCATGGTAAAATTTCCTCCTTTTTTGCTATTACTTGTTTTGATTGGTATTTTTGCCTTTTGTTCTATTTCACCGCTATCGCGGAAGAAATCACTGTTATAAACTCTCTGGTAAGTCTCAGTCATGTATGAACCATGACCCATAACTGTGAAACTGCGGAAAAGTAACTGCACGCCAGCACCGCCGCAGTATAAAGCATCAGCTTCGGGGTACGTCGATTGACGGTAACGCAGTATGGAAAGATTTAGACAAGTCAGATGTAAAGATTCATTCTTTAACAGGTCCTTACCTCGGCAGCACGCCATCCTTCTTGCGGCAGGTCACCAGAACAATCGCGAGAAAGATGACCGCTTTCACAAAGTTGATCATATTCAGGTCTACACCCATCGTAGTCAGGTCATTCGTCAGCAGCACATAGGTAAATGTACCGATCAGGGCGCTGCTCACCTTGGATTTCATACCGCCGGAGAGAGGCATCCCGCCCAGGATCAGGCAGATCATGATATCCATCGCATAGCCGCTTCCGGTTCCCTTTCCGGCGCTGCCGGTCCGCATCAGCATCACAAAGGTGCCGATCGCCACACAGACGCCAAATGCCATATAAGCAAGCACCTTGTACCTGGTCGTCGCCACGCCGCTCTGCGCGGTGGCCAGTTCATTCGCTCCGATTCCCCTGGTATACTTGCCCAGCTTCGTATATTTAAAAAAGTAAGTGACCAGAATGGCAACTGCAGCTATGCAGATGACCAGTACCAGGTTGTATGTAGACCGGTTTGCCGGTTTGATCGTCGCCTGCATCGAAATGGAATTTGTGCCGGTGCTTTCCATCAAAAGCAGCTGCGCGCCGGTAAAGAAAAACATCAGGAACAGGGATGTCACGATCGAAGGCAGCTTCAGCCATACCGCCACTGCACCGTTAAACGCGCCGCAGACCAGGGCCAGCGCAAGGATGGCCAGAAATCCAACAACCACGCCGAACGTGCCGCCGCCCAGCTTATTCGTGATCATGATCAGCAGAATCGCGTAGACGCCGACCTGCTGACCCACGCTCACATCCATGTATCCCATTGAATACACGAACACCGCGCCCAATGCGATAATAGAATAGGTCGCCGCACTCTGTAAGACCGTCCCCAGGTTGTAAGACAGTCTGGAACCGCTGAAAACCAGAAACAGGATAAATGTTACTATCAGACCCGCATACGCGGCAATGTCATACACATGCTTTGCCAGAAACTCTCTGGAGAAGATTCCTGGAGCTTTTGTTGTTTCATTCATCGTCCTTCTCCTCCTTAAATCACATATTCGATCATGTCGTTTTCTGACAGGGTCTCGCTTCTCATAAATTCACCGGATACCTTAAAGTCCTTCATAATGATGATCTTGTCCGCCATACCGATCAGCTCCGCCATCTCCTCGCTGATCAGCAGGATTGCTTTTCCTTCTTTTTTCATCTGGGCGATCAGCGCGTACATCGATTGTTTCACACCGATATCCACGCCTCGCGTCGGGCAGTCCATGATAATCACATCTGACCCCTTTGCCGTCCACTTTGCGAAGGAAACCTTCTGCTTGTTGCCGCCGCTCAAGGTATTGACCCATTGCTTTTCGCTGTTACATTTGATCCGGAAAGACTCGATCTCCTTATCCGCCAGCTTCTTCTCTGCTTTCGGACTGATGAAGGTCGCGTGCGAAAGTGCCGGTATGGAAGGCATGACGATGTTTTCTCCGATGGAAGCCTCCAAAATCAAAGCCTCCGTATCACGGTTTTTGGAAATATAACCGATGCCGGAATTGATCGCCTCGTAGCAGCTTTTGATTTCCTTTCCGTTCCGAACCACACGCCCGGATGAAAGCTTCTCCAGGCCAAACGCCGCGCGCCCTACCTCATGCATTCCGCAGCCGCTTAAGCCGCCAAAGCCAATGATCTCGCCCTTATGCAGCTGCAGCGAAAAATCCTGAATATTCCCGCAGGAAACATGCTCAAGCTCCAGCGCCACCTCCTGCTGATGGGAGGTATCATAATCATCGCGGTAATAGGCCTCTCCGATCTCCCGGCCGACCATCATAAAACGGATCCTTTTCTCCGCATCCTTCTGATCCATCTCCTCGCGGTTCAGGTGGCCGATGATCTCCCCGTCGCGCAGCACCGTCAGATCCGTACACTGCTCCAGAATCTCATCCATATCGTGCGAAATGAAAATAACCGTCTTGCCCTCATCCTTCAGCTTGTGGATGAGCCGGTACAAAATCTTACGGCCATCCAGAGAAAGTGCCGTCGTCGTCTCATCCACCACAAAGACCTGCGTATCATCCGACACACAGCGGACAATCTCAATCAGCTTGCGGTCCTCAAAACCGTACTTGTTGATGTTGTCCTCCGCCCGGATATGGGAAATTCCGAAAGAATCCAGCATTTTCTGGGCTTCCTGCGTCACCCTTTTCATGTTGATAATTCCAAATCTGGTGAACTCATCGAACCGCCCTGCAAAAATATTTTCCGCCACGGTACAGCCCGGAATCGTATTCGCTTCCTGCAGCACCATGCTGATGCCCTTTTCCTGCGCCTCCACCATCGTGGAGGGACTCCATGGCTGGCCATGATAAAACATCTCGCCGCTGGACGCCTTCTGCATTCCGGAGATGATCGATGTGATCGTGGATTTGCCGCTGCCGTTTTCACCGACCAGCCCGCGGATTTCCCCGGTGTAGAATTTCACATCCACATTCTTAAGTGCTTTTGTGGGGCCGAAATTCTTGCACATGTTTTTTACTTCGATTACTACCTGTTTTTCCATGTCTGCTCCCATCTGTTCTGAA
Source organism: Lachnospiraceae bacterium (assembly GCA_021199475.1). Lineage (GTDB taxonomy): Bacteria > Bacillota > Clostridia > Lachnospirales > Lachnospiraceae > Choladousia. The sequence goes on along the minus strand of JAJQHZ010000126.1, from coordinate 7,138 downwards.
TCCGTACCAGTTGCGGGCAGCTGCCGTTTTGGTACTTTTTTACATTATTGAAGCTCTCTGATGTGTTCCTATGGGCAAAATTATAACAGTTCGACGTTTTTTCCCGCAAGTTCACTGGTTTCTTTTTCTCTGAATACTTTTTCAGAAAAAAGAGTTTTTTCGGCCTGCCATTTTTCTCATCCGTTCTTTTCGCATGAAAAAATGTTCATTTCCGGTTGTTTTTTCATCTTTCTTTCGGTACAATAGAAAAATAACGTACATTTTTCAATTTTCGATATCTAACCAGAAGGAAGGGCGCGTACCCTCACCCGTATACATCCAAAAGAAATGTGCTTCGCCTCACCCGCCAGCCAATAAGCTGCAAGAGGCATATTTTTCGCGTAACAGAAGAGCAGGAAACTGCGTTTCGGTAAGAAAGGAGCCCGCCATGGCAGATGAGCGATACGAAGTGATTCAGTTTTCCCCGAAAATCCCTGTAAAGGTGTTTGTCCATAAGGTAGGCGTTGTCGCGAGCCACTGGCATAAGAGCCTGGAGCTTCTCCTGGTACTGGACGGGCAGATTACGATCACTGTCGACGGGCAGACCTACGACCTGAAAAGCGAGGATCTGATCCTCATCAATTCCAACAGCATCCATGAGATTCACTCCCAGAGCGCGGTCATGATCGCCGTACAGCTGAAGCTGGAAATGTTTACACTTTTCCACGATAATCCGGAAAGCCTGTTTTTCGACTGCAACAGCGTAAAAAGCAAAAACCCGGAGGCTTTCTCCGGGCTGCGCTTTGGGATTGCACAAATGGTTCATGAAAACAGCCACCGCGATGAGGGGACGGATTACAAAAATATGTCCCTCAGCTATTATCTGATCGGGGAGCTGATGGACCGCTTTAAGGTGCAGGAGACAGAGGAAATCCGCAATCAGAAAAAATATATGGCGCGTCTGACGCAGATTGTGGAATATATCAATACCCATTACCATGAAAATTTCAGCCTCCGCGACCTCGCGGAGAGCCAGCAGCTGTCCGTTCCCTATCTGTCCAGCTTTTTCAATAAATATATGGGAATCAATTTTTCCCAGTACTATACCAATGTCAAGCTGGAGCACGCTCTTTCTGAGCTTCTGGAAACCGACCACCCGCTCGAGGCCATTGCGCAGAACAATGGCTTTACGGAAGTGCATGCCTTTGTGCGCAGCTTTAAGAAAAAATACAATCAGACGCCCGGCGCGTACCGCCGGGAGATGGCGCACAATGCCTCCGAAAAACAGGCCGACAGCAACCTGAACTATTTCCTGCTGGAGCCCAGCCACTACCTGCATCTTCTCACAAAATATCTGCAGGGAGAAGGCACGCATTACCATGTGTCCGCAGGCGAAAAAACCGAATCCGTAAACATCGGCATTATCTCTGTCAACCGCCCGACCCGGAAGCTGCAGCACACCTTTAAGACCTTTATCTCGGTAGGAAAGGCCAAAGACCTCTTAAACCACGAAATTCAGGAAATGCTCCGGGACCTTCAGTCCGCGGTCGGCTATCAGTATATTAAATTTCACGGAATTTTTTCCGATGATATGCTGGTGTGTACACGTCCAAACGGCGTGCTGCATTTCCGCTTTACCCTGGTGGATTCTGCCCTCGACTTTCTGCTCTCGATCGGTCTGAAGCCTCTGCTCCAGCTCTCCTTCATGCCGCTGGCGCTGGCCAGTGACCCGAATAAGAATACGTACCAGTCACCCTTCAACACCAGTCCGCCCGCGGATATCCACGAGTGGGAGGATCTGGTATGCAGCTTCATCCGTCATCTTTTTTCACGCTACGGAGAAGAGGAAGTCCTCTCCTGGCCTTTCTGTGTCTGGAACGAGCCAGTCACCTCCACGGAAATGTTCGGGTTCGGCAATGACCAGCAGTTTTTTGATTTTTACCGGGATACCTTCCGCGCAGTGAAATCCGTCAATGAAAAGCTCGTCGTCGGCTCTCCTTCGCTGCTCTATCTGACAGACTCCAACCTGCAATGGATTAAAAATTTTCTGGCCTATGCCGACCGGGAAAACTGCCGCCCGGAATTTTTAAATATCCATTATTACTCGGATGTCATTCCCGACTCTCTTGATTATAATGTAAACAGGACAAATGTGTCCCGCTTTCCGATGCGTACCGACGATTTCAGCCTGTTTATCGGCAGCATCCGCAAAACCTTCCGCTCCTGCGGCTACGGGGATGTGCCCGTGTATCTGACCGAGTGGAACTTTACCATGTCCCACCGCAACCTGATCAATGATACCTGCTTTAAGTCCTGTTATATCATGAAAAATCTGCTGAAAAATTACGACCGGCTCGACAGTTTCGGATACTGGAGCCTGACGGATCTGATAGAAGAACACGAACTCCCGGAGTCTCTTTTCCACGGCGGGCTCGGCATCTACACGATGAATGGAATCCGCAAAAATGTGTTTTATACGTTTGCCTTTGCAAGCAGGCTTGGAGACAACCTCCTGGATTCCGGAGATGGCTATTTCATCACAAAAAAAGCCGGAAGCATCCAGATCATCACCTACAATTACATTCACTACGGGGATCTGTTTGCCTCCGGAGAATTGTTTGATATCAACGAAACCAGCCGCTATTCCGCATTCAATATGTCGCGCCGTCTTTCCCTCTCTCTGCGCCTGTCTGACTCGCCCAACGGACGCTACGAGGTAAAGGAATATTTTGTAAACCAGAAATACGGCTCCGCGTTTGACCTCTGGGTAAGCTTCGGCGGCGCAGAGCTTGGCGCAGCCGACACCTGGCTTCTGAAAAGCCGCGCCGTCCCGGAAATGCGCTGTGAATATAAAATAGTAGAAAACCACACGCTCCATTACCAGGTAACGCTGGAACCACTGGAGATACGGTTTACGGAAATACGGCTGCTGGGGGAATGATTCTCATCCGCCAAACCGCCGGTTCCCAAAAATGCACTATAGCGAACAATTTTTCACCTTTTGTTACGCTCTAAGTCTGAGAAATTCCGGAATATCATGCTGGATACACATCAGTATCTGATGACGGCAGAGTCAATGGGCTGCGAACAGACACCAGACGGCTACCTTACTTATATTCGAAAAAATTACGCGGCAGAATTGCGAAGGTGCAGGAATATGTGCCCATTGTGTGCGGCGAATGGTGCCTGTTCAATTCCTGCGCAGTAGGCACGGATACAAAGGGTGGGCAGACCTCCCTTAATGGAATGGATTTTAGCAAAAGCAGTCCGAAGATGACTGAAGAGGCAAGAAGCCAACTCTACCGGCAGCTCGCGAAGGCACAGCTTGAGGCCTGGGAAAACGGTTCCGGATATTTTTACTGGAGCTACAAGCTGTTGCTGGATACAGTCAATCAGCCGCAATGGTACGGCTGGGATTGCTGGGATCTTGGAAAAAGCATGGATCTGGGCTGGTTTCCAGCGGAAGAATGTAATGCCTGAAGTGAAGCACCAATATGACTTGTATTCACCGCCTGACACTATTTTATTATATCGTAAAACAATATAATGATAAGGATGACAGCTTGCTGTTCTTGCGGAACTCCCCGTGCGTAAATACCAGGTTCTCATCCCGGTTCACAAGGAAATCCGAAACCCGTACATCAAGAGCCTTCGCCAGGGACTTAATTATGTCCATTCCCGGCTTCCTCTCGCCCTCTTCATAATACGTAATTGACATCGGACTGACGCCCACCAAAGAGGCCAGTTCCTTCTTCGTCATGTTCTTTTTCAGACGATAAAATTTCAAATTCTTATGAAACATCTCACCACTCTCCGCTTCGCTCTCCGCTGCCGCTCCGGTCGTTGCTAAACGTCTGCCACCGGCAGACAGCAACGGTCGGCGCTAAACGGACGTCCACTGGGTCTACGCTCCGCTTCGGTCGGTCCTAAACGCGTGCCACTGGCACGCAGGATCGTCCAGCGCCCCTTCTTGTTTATATTACATCAGTTTTTGGAGAAAAATAAACAGGTTTTATGTGCGTTTTCAATAAAAATAAGAACTGTCCGCCGGCTTCGTCCAGTCAACCGCAATCTCCCCGGCATGATCCAAGCCCTTCCTGCGTAGTCTGCGCACATCCATCCCTTCCAGCCGTTTCAGTTCCTCTATAGTCACCTTCATGCCACATCATCCTCCAGAAAAAAGTGAGACAGTGTCTCCTGATTCTGAAAGGAAAGAAGTCGGCTGTTTGGCCAAAACGGGAGCAAAAAAATAAAGCCTGTCGGCATTTTCAAAAACCGTCAGGCCACATTATTATTTAACAACTCTTTTCCAAACTTTCCTTATAAGCTGTCCCCCACGCCTCCATAGCGTCAAGGATAGGATTCATTGACTCACCCAATTCACTGAGAGAATACTCTACTCTCGGAGGAACCTCAGCATAAACAGTACGAATCACAATCCCATCATCTTCCATAGACCGCAGGCTGTCTGTCAAGACCTTCTGGCTGATTCCTTCCAAATCGCGCCGCAGTTCATTAAACCGCCAGGGACGAGAACGCAGGTTTCGCAATATCAGCAGCTTCCATTTACTTCCTATCAATTCAACCGTCGTTGCCACCGGGCAAGCCGGAAGCTCGTCTTTTGTCTTCATAAAAAACACCCCGCATTCTATTTTCTTCTAACATTAAATTTGAGTATTACACTCGAATTATAATGCAGCATGCCATTAAAATCAATAAAAAGAATATGAAGTTTCTACAGGAAAACTCCCGGAAAATCCAAAGGTCACCTTTTTGTGACTATGTAATAAAAAGGTGCGTACTTGTTTACCCCAAAATGCTTACGTATAATCATAATTACAGAGAGCAAGACAGCTCCTGAATACAAATTCGGAGGTAAACAACAATGGCACTTTCTAATCTGTCTGGATGGAAGAACGAGACATCTGCTGCTTCCTGTGGTACGGCCTGCGGAGCATCGGACAAGCCGGAAGAAAAGCCCGCAGCCTGCGGTTCTGCTTGTGGTGCAGCCGATAAGCCGGCTGAAACTCCTGCCGCTTGCGGTTCTGCCTGCGGCGCTGGTGACAAGGCTGCTGCTTGTGGTTCGGCTGACAAACCGGCTGAGGCTCCCGCTGCCTGCGGTTCTGCTTGCGGTGCGTCCGACAAGTAATTTCAACCGTCCAATCACGAACGCCTGGTGGATCGGCACCCGATTAGGCTGTCGGTACATCAGGCACCTGCGAAACAATATCCATTCATCGGATTTTACGATATAAACCCAAAGGAGGCCATGCTTTATGAAACAGTATTTTTCTTTTCAATGGCATATTACAGACGAATGCGATCAGCGGTGCAAGCACTGCTACATCTTCTCCGAAAACGTCTGCAAAAAGCTGGACGCTATGAACTGGGAGCAGATGCAGGACACATTTTATAACTGTCTGGACTTTTGTGAGGTGTATCACCGTCTGCCGTATTTTTATATCACCGGCGGCGATTCCATTCTGCACCCGGATTTCTGGAAGCTACTGGGGCTGATGAAAGAGCATGGCATCCCCTTTACCATTCTCGGCAATCCGTTTCATCTGACGGATGAGGTGTGCCACCGTCTGAAGGAGTATGGCTGCCAGAAGTACCAGCTCTCCATTGACGGAATGAGGGAAACACACGACTGGTTCCGCAAGCCCGGCTCCTTTGACATTACGCTTGAGAAGATCGGCTGCATCAACCGGGCGGGCATTCGCAGCGTTATCATGACCACCGTTTCCGGCACGAACATAGATGAAGTACCTGACATCATTGACGCTGTGGTTGCAGCCGGAGCGAATGTGTTCGCCTTTGCCCGCTACTGCCCCACATCGGAGGAAAAGGATACCGGCATCGAACCGCTCCGCTATCGGAAGCTGCTGGCAGACTGCGACAGGAAATTCAAAGAGTATGAAGCCGCCGGATGTCAGACCTGGTTCAACAAAAAGGATCATCTCTGGACGCTCTACGAATACGAGACCGGTGCGTTCAAAATCCCAGAAACCGTGGAGGAGGGGATGATTTACGGAGGCTGCAACTGCGGCAACTGTCACCTGACCATCCTGCCCACCGGGGATGTCTATGCCTGCCGCCGAGTTCAGAACAGCAAGGTCGGTAATGTATTTGATGACCGTCTGGCGGATGTCTGGGTCTGCGAGATGGAGCGTTACCGGGAATATACGAAGTTTGAGAAATGCTCCAAATGTGAGCTGCTGGCATTCTGTCGTGGTTGCCCCGCTGTAGCCAGTGGGAAAGACGGAGATTTCTATGCCGCTGACCCGCAGTGCTGGCATGAAATATCGGAAAAGGAGGCTATCTAAAAATGGGCGAACTGATGGAAACGATCATGCACCGCAGAGCGATTCGACGCTTTGATACAAGGCAGATCGAAGAAGCGGCATTGCAGGAAATCTTAAAGGCCGGTTTGTATGCTCCCAGTGCCGGAGGGAAACAGGGCGTGATTCTTGTCGTCTGCCAGGACAAAGAGGTCAACGAACGGCTGGGACGCATCAAGCGGGCGAACTCCAATCCGCATATGGCGACTGCCACAAGCTATGTTTCAAAGGAGCAGCCCAGCATCGCTGACGACCCGAATATCAAAAACGCTTTTTATGATGCGCCTACGGTCATCACCATGTTTGCGCCGAAGAACTTCCTCTTTTCTGCGGAGGACTGTGCGGTAGCCGCCGAAAACATGATGCTGGCGGCGGATTCTCTTGGAATCGGTTCCTGCTATCTTGGTCAGGGCTGGCCGGCGTTTGCCGACCCATACGGGCAGGAAATCCTGAAAAAATGGAACATCCGCACGGATTATTATGCTGTCATGCAGCTTCTGTTGGGCTATCCCCGTGAGGGCGACGCGCATCCCACAGGGAAACCACGGGCGAATGACCGTGTATTGCGTTTTTAGATGGAGGCTTTTTATGGATGCACAGACCTGTTTGAAGAAATTACAATATGTTGGTGTGCTGGCGTTCTCGACCGTGGATTCCGATGGAAGCCCGCAGATCAGAAATATCAGCGCCATTCACTTTGAGCCTGACGCAATGTACTTTTTTACGGCGAGGGGAAAGAATTTCTGCCGGGAACTGTTATCCGATTGTCAATTTCCCGGAGTAATTAACTCTCTCTGACGTTGCGACTCTGGCAAGGC